>DATJFP010000001.1 GCA_035495615.1 Verrucomicrobiia bacterium
CTTCACGTGTCCACGGATTATGTTTTCGACGGCGCGGCCGGGCGGGCTTACACGGAACAGGATGCGCCGAACCCGCAGTCGGTTTACGGCGAGTCCAAACTGGCGGGCGAGAAAGCGGTCGCGGCCGCGAATCCTCGGCACATGATCGTCAGGACCGCGTGGCTTTACAGCGAGACCGGGAACAATTTCCCGAAGACCATGATCAAGCTCGCGGCGCAAGGGGAAGTTCGCGTGGTCGAGGATCAGTTCGGATCGCCGACCTACGCGCTGGATCTCGCGCGGGGCATTGAAAAATTGATTTCCACGCAGGCCTACGGGATTTATCATCTCGCGGGAAGCGGCAAGGCGAGCTGGTACAGTTTTGCGGCCGCGATTTTCCGGGCGATGGGCATTCCAGCGAAAGTGACGCCGATTCCGGCGTCGGCTTTTCCGAGGCCCGCGAGGCGCCCGGCTTATTCCGTGCTCGAAACGCGGCGCGGGGTCGTGCTGCCGCCTTGGGAAAAAGGCTTGGAAACTTTTGCGGCCAACATGAAACAAAGGGAGAGGGCATCATGAAAGTGCTGGTGACGGGAGGAGCGGGTTACATCGGGGCCCACGTGGTGCGGCATCTGGACGAATGCGGGCACGTGCCCATCATCCTAGACGATTTGCGCCGGTCCCATATGCGCCGCATCGGGCCTTACATCTGCGAGAAAGTCGGTCTGGAGGACACGCCCGCGGTGTTCCGCGTGTTCGAGCATTACCAGCCCGACGCGATCATCCACCTGGCGGGCTACATCAGCGTGGGCGAATCGGTGAAGAATCCCGACATGTACTGGCAGAACAACCTGCGCGCGAGCACGAGCCTGATCCTGGCCTGCGCCAAATTTCCCGTGAAGACATTTCTTTTTTCCTCCACCGCCGCCACCTACGGCGACGTGGAAAAAAGCCCGATCCCCGAAACCGCGCCGAACCAGCCGACCTGCGCATACGGCGCTTCCAAGCTGGAATTCGAAAGGCTGCTGCATCAAAGCGGCCGCGTGCTCGGCTTCCGTTCTTTCGCGCTCCGCTATTTCAATGCCTGCGGCGCGAACGTGAAATGGGGAGTGGGCGAAGACCATGATCCCGAAGAGCATCTGATTCCCCGCGTCGTGCGCTGGCTGCGCGAGGGCCGCAAGGTCCAGGTCTACGGCAACGACTATCCGACGCCGGACGGCACCTGCGTGCGCGATTACATCCACGTCAGCGACCTTGCTTCCGCGCATGTCGCCGTGATCGAGTCGCCTCGCATTCCGGGCGGGCAGAGCTTCAACGTGGGTACGGGCACGGGCTATTCGGTGCTGCAGGTGATCCAGGCCGTGGGCGAATACCTGCAGGTCAAGCCGGACATCGAATTCCTGCCGCGCCGCCCCGGAGACCCGGCCACGCTCGTCGCGGACGCGTCCCAGCTCATGTCCAAGCTGGAATGGAAGCCCGAGCATTCGTCGCTGAAAGACATCGTGGCCTCGGCCGTGGAATGGGAAAAAGAGCGCAGCTCCCACGCGGTTCAAAAAGCCTGACCGTCCGAAGTCCCGCTCTCACGATGAGAAACTCTCTTTCACCTTCAAGCATATTCTAGCGTCCCTGCACGGCGGCTTTCTTCTTTTTCTCCCGGTTTGTGGCCTTCGAAATCGTGTGTTATCTTTTCTTTCCCAATCGCATCTCCGGGGTTTTGGAGCGATTCAAAACTATGAGCAAATTCGCCAAAGCACTGCAAAAGATACAGAAGGACATGACGGCGTCCCAGGGCCCCAGGCCCGCAGTCCCCGCCGAGGCCAAGGCCGCGCCCGAACGCGCCTCGTCCACGCGCCTCGAAAAGCACCATTACATGACCGTCCAGGAAGTCAGCGAGTACCTGAAGCTGCCGGTTTCGTCCGTCCATCAATTGACGCGCCTGGGCCGTCTCAAGCCCACGGGGAAGGGTGACGAACCCCTCTACTCCAAAGAAACCATCGACGCTTATCTCAGCCTGGTTGCCGACACCATGGCCGAAAGACGGCCCGGCGGCAAAGAAAGACGCGTTCACGCCAGGCGCCGCTGTTTCATCC
>DATJFP010000002.1 GCA_035495615.1 Verrucomicrobiia bacterium
GAAATGATTTTTTTCATGTCAGTATCCTGTCTTTACGCGGTAATCCAGTACCGTTTCCCCGTTCTTGGGCACTTTAACGCGGAATTGGATGAGGTTCGCGTTTAGTTTCTCATGCGGCTGGCTTTCTTCGATCACCTGCCAGTTGCCGGACAGGGGTTCGCTGACGAGCACCTCCACGTCTTCAGCCTTCGCGTTCTTGAGCGTCACCTGCCAGGCGGATTCAAACGTGTTGCCCGCCAGCTGCTTGTAATCGGTCTGCTTGCGGCGCGCGGTGATGTCGAAAGCCTGGCCGGCGCGGAGCCGCACGGTCTCTCCTTGAGGCACGGACGGAAGAGCGTCCTCTCCGGCGAAAGTCTGCCGGCCTTCGGCGCCCTGCTGGTAAAGCCGCACCGTGCCCTGCGGCAGCGGCGCGCCCAATCCATTCTCCTGCGTGTTTTTTGTTTTCAGGTAAACGTTCACCGGCAGCTTTCCCGCGCCGTCTTCATCATAGAAAGCCTGGCCGTAGTAATACTGCGGGCTTTCCACCTTGTATTCTTTTTCCAGCGTCACGTTCTTGGGCTGGAAAAACGGGAGCTGCACGCTCGCGTGATTTTCCAGGCTCACGGGCGACGACAAATCATAAGCGTGGTATTCGAACAGGGACTGCTGCTCGAAAGACGGCGGCGCGGGCGCGGCTTCGGCCATCGCCATGCTCGCGCGCCCGGCCTTCATGGCATACGCCTGAGGCTGCTCCTGGTAAGTCCGGTTCACCTGTCCCGCGACGAGCCGCAGCCCCGCGTCCTGAAATGACGCGCCGCTCTCGTTGGAAAGCGTGGCCCAGGCCGTCAGCTCCGCGGGCCCGGATTCTTTCAGGAGCATCACGTAATCGACTTTCCAGCTGATGCCGGAAGTCAGATAAGAAATCTCGAGGTCATGCTTCACGGCGGATTTTGCGCCCGCTTCCCAGGTCAGCGACGGCCGGAGTACGAACCCTTCGGGCAGGCCCGGCAGGATTTTGGCGCCCGGATATCCGATGTAAACTTCATTCCCGACGAGATACACCGGATCGCCGTCGTTGGAAAGCAGCGTGGCGTCCAGCGTCTCTTTCCGGTCCTGAAACTGGTTCCAATTCACGACTTTGATCTGCTTTCCCACGAATTTATCCAGAAGGCTGTGCGCATCCGCGGTGTTCTGTTCGAAAACCTGCCGCGCGACGTAAAAATCCTGCGGCGCGGTAAGCGATTGGACACGCACGGACTCCGGCATGAGCAGCACGGGAATGTCCGTGAGTTTCAGGCGCGATGTGCCCGCGGGAATGTCCGCCTGGCGCACTTCGCGCACGAGCGCGAGCCCGTCGTTGAAGACGCTGAGCGCGACGTCGCGGCGGGCATCCAGGACGATTTGCTTTTCCTCGGAGCGCGCGGCGGAAAGCGGAAGGACGAGCAAAAGGGAAAGAAGGAAAACAGCCCGGGATTTTTTCATCGTCTCTCTTTCGAATCGTGCGCGGCGGAGGGATGAGTTCCCTCCGCCGCTAGGTTTGTTGCGCTATTATAATGCCTCTCTGCCACGCCTGCGAGATTAACTTCTTAAGGTTCGGGCTGCAGAGTAGCCCTTCCACGATAAGGCCGTGGTTCACCTGCTCGGTTCTCCCGCTTTCCTGCGCGGCCGCGGGCCGCGCGGAAAATTCGGCGCACGATGTTACATCGTCGCTTCCTTCGCCGCAGCGTCAGAAGCCTTATCGGCAACGGCCTGCGCTTCCCCGGTCAAACCTTCCGAAGTCGCATTCAGGTCGCTTTGCACATCCGTTCCGGAATTAACCAGAGCGGTTTCGCTTTCTTTCACGGGAAGGACCTTGCCATCCGTGAGTTCCGCGGCCGAAGCAGCGGCCTGGAAAGCGAGAAGGCCCAGCACCATCACGATCATGAACTTTTTCATACATTCACCCCCTTCCCATTTTTGCAGGGAGACAAAATCTGTTCCCCTTTACAGGGCTTAGGACGGAAGCTGCCGGGAGGATATTCATGAAAATTTATAACCTGCTGATAAGAAATGACTTAGGGGATGTGGACTAAAAGAACTTCTTGCCGGACTTGGCCAGGGCGGCCAGATAAGGCGCGGGTTCGAATCGTTCCCGGCTGACGGAATTCTGGAAACGCTCGAGGTCTTTGACCACGTTCGCGAGGCCGACCGAATCCGCGTACGCCAAAAGGCCGCCGCGGAAAGGAGGAAAACCCGTGCCCATGATCATACCGATATCGACGGACGCGGGGCCGTCCACGACTTTTTCGTCGAGGCAGCGCGCGGCTTCGTTGATCATGATGTAAATCATGCGCTTGACCGCGTCCTCTTCGGAAACGCCGGACGTTTTCTGCGCGGCCGGCACTTCGGGATTCACGGATTTCTTTTTCCCGTCATAAACGTAAAATCCTTTTTGGGATTTTTTCCCGAGCAGGCCTTTGGCCTTCACGTCTTCGAGGATCTTGGCGACTTTCATGCGTTCGCCGAAAGCCTCATGGAGAACGTGCGCGACTTTGTAGCCGACGTCGATGCCGACCTGATCCACCAGCTCGATGGGGCCCATGGGCATCCCGAATTTTTCAGCGAGGCGGTCGATCGTTTCGGCGCTCATGCCTTCCTGAAGAAGGAAAGCGGCCTCGTTCATGTACGGCAGCAGCAGCCGGTTCACCAGAAATCCCGGCGCGTCCTTGACCACGATCACGGTTTTGCCCAGATTGCGCGCGAACTGCACGGTCTTTTCGATGGCCTCGTCGGAGCTTTGCTGCGCCCGGATCACTTCCACGAGCGGCATGCGGTGCACGGGATTGAAAAAGTGAAGCCCGGTTACGCGCTCGGGATTTTTGCAGACCGACGCCATCTGCGTCACCGAAAGCGACGAGGTGTTGGACGCAAGCACCGTGTCCGGAGCCCCGATCCCGCTCAGCTCCTTGAACACCTTCTGCTTGATGCCCATGTCTTCGACGACGGCCTCGATCAGGATCTCGCAGTTTTTCAGGCCCTTGTTCGTGGTGCCCACCGAGATCAGGCCCATTTTATTTTCGAGGTCGTGCTTCTTGATCTTCCGGCGCTTGAGCGCGCCCGAATAGATGCTCCGCGCTTCTTTCAGCGCGCCTGCCAGCGCCTTTTCGTTGAGGTCTTTGACGCGCACGGGGATATCGCGTGTCGTCACCAGCTGCGCGATGCCGCCGCCCATGACGCCCGCGCCGATCACGCCGCATTTCTTGACCTTCCAGGCCGGAACTTTGGCCGGAGTCCAGCGGATCTTCTTGTATTTCTCGCTGAGAAAAAAGACCTTGATGAGGTTTTTGGAAACGTCGGTCGTGCCGAGGTTCGCGAAGTGGTCACTTTCCAGCTTGTACGCCTGCGGCGAGTTCATGCCGTAAGTGGCGCGCAAGAGCCGGATAATTTCCAGCGGCGCGGGATAAAAGCCTTTGGTCTTCGCGAGCACGTCTTTTTCCGCGCGGCTGAAGACGTAAGCCTTTCCCGGCGGCGTGTCTTCGAACAGCTTCGTGACGAGGTCTTTTTTCCGGGGCCTGCGGGGCTTGGCGCCGTCCGCGAGGCTTCTTGCGAATGCGATCGAATCTTCACGAAGGGTTTTTTCCGGAAAAAGTTTGTCCACCATGCCGTTTTTCAGCGCATCCTGCGCGGAGACGATCTTGCCCGCGAGGATGAGCGGCATGGCTTTCAGCAGCCCGAGAAGCCGCGGCAGACGGATACTGCCGCCGAAGCCGGGAAGAATGCCCAGGTTCACTTCGGGGAGCCCGATCTTGACGTTGGGAGAAAACGATGCGGTGCGCGCCGTGCACGAAAGCGCGAGCTCATAACCGCCGCCGAGGCAGGCGCCGTTGATGACGCAGACGACCGGAATTTTCAGGTCTTCGATCTTCTGAAAAACCGCTTTCCCCTGCTCGGCCTTGGCGACAGCGTCTTCCTTGGTTTTGATGCCGTCGATTTCCTTGATGTCCGCGCCCGCGATGAAAATCCGGCTCTTGGCGCTGACAATGACGAGCGCGCGCAGATCCGAGCGGCCCGCGATTTCGCCTGCAATGTCCCGCAGTTCGGTCAGGCCTTCGGTGGTGAGCACGTTGACTTCGGTATCGGGAACGTCGATCTCCAGGATGCCGATACCGTTTTCGGCGGTAAGTTTCCAGACCCTGCTCATGAATTCCTCTCCAGGACGAGGGCGCCGCCCTGGCCTCCGCCCACGCACAGCGACACGAGCCCGCGGTGCAGGCCGCGGCGCTTCATTTCTTTCAGGCAGGTCATGACAAGGCGCGCGCCGCTGACGCCGACCGGATGGCCGAGCGCGATGCCGCCGCCGTTGACATTGAGCAGCGCGGGATCGATCTCGCCGAGCGGGCGCGCGTGAAGCCCATTGTCTTCGCAGAATTTTTTGGACGCCGCGGCTTCCAGGCAGGCCAGCACCTGCACCGCGAACGCCTCGTTGATTTCGAAAAGCTGCATGTCTTTGAGTTTCAGCCCGGCGCGGTGCAGCGCGCGGTCGATCGCGAACACCGGACCCAGGCCCATTTCGCTGGGCTCGAGGCCCGCATAGTCATAAGCCAGGATCGTGCCGAGGATTTCATAGCCCATAGACTTGGCCCGCGACTCTTCCATTAATAAGAGGGCGCAGGCGCCGTCGGTGATCTGGGACGAATTGCCGGCGGTCACCGTGCCGCTCAGCCTGTCGAACACGGGCTTCAATTTGGCCAGCGCCTCCATCGTCTGTCCCTCACGCGGGCCGTTGTCGTCCTGCGCGAATTTTTCGTACTTGGGAGGGATGAAAACGGTCATCATCTCTTCGCGCAATTTGTCGCGCGAGGCCAGGGCGTTGAGATGGCTTTTCAGCGCGAACTCGTCCTGCGTCTTCCGGGAAATCGCGAATTTTTTCGCCAGCACTTCCGCGGTCTGGCCCATGTTCAAGCCGCAGGCCGGGTCCGTGAGCGCAAGCTGCAGCGCGGCGATCGGCTTGAAGTGCACGGGCCGGAATAGCGCCGCAACCTGAAGTTTCTGGAGAAAGGTCTTGGCGCGGGAAAGTTTCATGAGGAGGCCCTGCGTTTCCTTGCTGAAAACAAGCGGCGCGTTGGACATGGACTCGGCGCCGCCCGCGATCACGATCTCGTCCACGCCCGCATTGATTTTCTCGGCCGCGCTGGTCACGGCCTCGAAGCCGGACGCGCAATTGCGGTTTACGGTGTAGGCCTTTTTGTCCTTGGGAATGCCCGCGGCCAGGCTGATGACCCGCGAAACGTTGGCCGCGTCGATGGGCTGACCCACGCATCCCATGATGACTTCGTCGATAAGGGCGGGGTCGATCTCGGTCCTCTGCAGAAGCTCGGTCACGCAAAGCGCCCCCAGCCTCTGGGCCGGGATAGCATCGAACAAGGTCCAGGCCTTGATAAAAGGCGTTCTCACTCCGTCAACGATGGCGATCTTTTTCATAAGCATTCCTCTTGCGATCCTATCATGAGTATAGTCTATCGGCCGGAGAGCCGCAGGACTAAATCCGGATGGCGTCCAGGCTCACGACGGGATCCCGGCCGAGTACTTCGGCCCGATGCACGGTCTTTTTCGGCACTTCGAGATAATCGCCGGCTTCCAGCACCAAGGTGCCTTCGCGCGTCGTCATGAGGAACCGGCCGGAAACAACGGCATCGATTTTATCGGCGCCATGGATGTGGTCCGGGAAATAAGTGCCGGGGGGATAAACGTGGCGGGTGACGGAATAGCCGAGACTTTCGATTTTTCTGCGGAGGGCGGCTTCGTTCAGGACACCGTCTTTGGCTTCATCCCATTTCACGCTGTCGAAGGCCATGATCTACCTCGATTCCGCAATTATTGTACGCCCGCTTCCCGCCCGCGGCCAGCAATTCCTTGCGCGGCCAGTTCCGCCAGAACGCCTTCGGCCAGGAACCGCCCTTTCTGCGCGAGCGTGAAGCGGCCGGCCTTTTCTTCCACGATGCCATGCCCGGCCCAGAAATCGAAAAGCTCCCGCACGCGCAGCGCCAGGGACGGAAACTCTTCCAGCGAGATCCCTTCTTCGAGGCGCAGTCCCGTAATCAGCCTCTCCATTTCCCTCTCGGCAGGCGTGAGCTTGTCTTCGGCGTCCAGGCCCGGATTTCCCTGTTCGACCTTGGCAAGATACGAGGCCACGTCCGCCGCCACCCGCGTCCTCGCGCCGCGCAGGAACGAAACCGCGCCCGGCCCCAATCCCAGATAGTCCTCGCCCTTCCAATAAATAAGATTGTGGCGGCATTCAAAGCCCGGCCGCGCGAAACTCGCGAGCTCGTACTGGCGGTATCCCGCGCCGCGCAGGATTTTTTCCGCGAGCGCGAACATGGCGTGATGCGCGTCCTCGTCCGGCAAATCCAGCGCCCCGCGTTTTTTCCGCTTGCCGAAGGCCGTGGCGTCGAGGACTTCGAGATCGTACGCCGTGATTTGCGCGGGCCCGAGGTCCAGCGCCCGGCGCAGCGACTCTTCGAAATGCGCGGGCGTCTGCCCCGGAAGGCGGAACATGAGGTCCATGCTTACGTTTTCGAATCCGGCTTCCCGCAAAAGGCGCGCGGTCGCGGCAATCTCAGGGACGCCGTGCGAGCGGCCCATGGCCCGCAGCAGTTCCGGCTGGAACGCCTGCACGCCAAGGCTCACGCGGTTCACGCCCAGGCGCCGGTAAGCCCGGAGTTTCTCCGGCTGGGCGTCGCCCGGATTCATTTCCAAAGTAAATTCGAAGTCCGGCGCAAAATCGAACAGGCCGCGCAGATGGGAAACAAGGGCTTCGGTTTCCGCCGCGGAAACCGCGGACGGCGTGCCGCCTCCGAGATAAAGCGTGTCGAAAAGAAACCGCCCGTATTTTGCGCGGGCCTTTTCTGCTTCGCAGCGCAGAGCAGAAAAAAATCGCTGCCGCATTTCCGCCGAACGGTCGGTGGTCACGGCGAAATCGCAGTAATGGCATTTTTTTTCGCAGAAAGGGATGTGGACGTAGAGGCCGGTCATGGCGTCACGCGAAGCAGAAAAAGTTTTCGCCTTCGATGTAGCCGCGGCCGGCAAAAAATTCGCGGATCGTCTGCCGGCGGCCGGGCTGGCCCACGGCGGAAAGCGCGACCGGCAACAAGGCTCCGGCTTCACCCACGCGGGCTTCTTCCCACACGGGAATGCCCGCGATTTTTTTGCCGATGCGGCGTGGATGGACTTCGATGAAGGCATGCACCGTGACGTTTTCTTCCCGCAGCAGCGCGGCCAGCTGCTTGCCCGTGGGGCCCGCGCCCGCGATGATCACGCCGCGCGAACGCACGGCGGACATGCGTCCGAGAAAATGCGCCTTTGCGCGCATGAATTGAAGCAGCGAATAGCGGCCGTCTGTCCGCGTCAGGCGGTCCGGCCCGTCCGACCAGTCGAGCAGCACGCGCTCCACTTTCGCCAGCCGCATGCCTTTTTCCAGCATGCGCAGCCAAAGGTCGTAATCTTCGGCCCAGCCCGGATCGCGGTAGCCGCCGCACGCTTCGAACGCCTCGCGCTGCATCATGACACTCGGATGCACAAGCGGGCTTTCCACGAAACGCTCGCGCGAGATTTCTTCCGGCGCGGTCAGCGCGTTGATCCAGGATTCGTAACGGGAAAATCCTTCGCGCGGTGTCTCGCCATGGCCGCTGCCAAGAATGCGGACCTGCGTGCCGCAGGCGGCCACGTCCTGATTTTTTTCGAGGAACGCCGCCTGCTCCGAAAGCCGATCGGGATAGGCAAAGTCGTCGGCATCCATGCGCGCAAGAAGCGGCGCTCGCGCGGCTTCGTGGGCGGTTTGGAGCGCGGAAATCAGTCCGCCCGAGGCCTTGAGCGGCACGACTCTCGGATCGGCGGCGGCAAAAGAGCGGACCAGTTCCGGCGTTTCGTCGGTGGACGCGTCATTCACGAGAAGGAGCTCGAAATCGCGGAAGGTCTGCGCAAGACAGCTTTCCACGGCGCGCCGCAGCGTGCGGGAACCGTTTCGAACCGGAAGAAGGATGGAAATGTGGGGCCGGGACATGCGCTATTCTACCAGACCGGGCTTGGCTATTCTGCCAGGTGTTTTTCCTCGATCCTCGAAAAAAAAGTCAGCGCCAGGATCGAGCCCCCGAGCGCCGCCACGGCCAGGCTGAGGGATTTGTCCGCCAAAAGCCCGATCAAAGGATTCATGACCACGATGGCCAGCGTCCGGGCCATGGACGCCATGGAAATCACGGTAGCCCTTTGCTCCGAGGGAATGACCGCGTGCATGTAGGCATTATATATAGGAACGCGTGTCAGCCCGAAACTGAAGGCAAGCACGATCAGGCCCGCGACCAGGTAAAGAGGCTTGGCAGCGGCAAGGCCGAGAAGCGCAAGCCCGGCGGCGGCGGTGGCAAAGACCAGCAAGTTCCGCTTGGAGCCAAGCAGGCGTTCCAGGTTTGCGGCGCTGGAAAGAAAAAGGATTTGGCCGACGCAGGCCAGCGCATTCACGACACCGAGATAAGCCAGCGGCAAACCTGCCCTCAAAAGAAGCGGCTGATAAAGCCAGATGATGCCCCACGCCATCGCGTTCGTGAGCGCGAGTTCCGAGGCCAGAAGCCACAGCACCTTGTGCTGAAAAAAAAGCCGGGTGCCCTCTTTCAAGATGAGGCGGTAAGACGGCGGCTTCCCGCTTCCGGAATCCAGCGAAGGCTCGGTCATGGAAAGCGCCAGGAAAAATCCCGCGGCCGAAGGCAGGACGTAAAACCGCATGGGCGCGGCAAGACCCCACGCGTGCGCGATGAAGCCGCCCGCGGCGGTCGCCAGGATGATGCCTCCGAGCTTGAATGACTCCAGGGCCGAAAGCTCGGCCTTCGCGGCGCCGGTTTTCCCGAGCGCGGCCAGGCTGTCGTAAGCCAGCGATTCATCCGCGCCGGAATGCAGCGTGTAGGCGGCCGCCATCAACATTTCCGCGGCGAGAAAAACCGGAAGAGCGGGGCGGCTCACGTAAAGCAGCGCGGCTGCCGCGCCCAGGAAATAACCGCAGGCGAGCGACGTCTTGCGCCCGAAGCGGTCCGCCACCACGCCTGTCGGCACTTCGAACGCGAAGCTCCAGAACATGAACCAGGCGTTCAGGAAAAGCACCTGGGAGAGTTTCAGCCCGCCCCAGTCCGTGTAAAAAGGCACGAGCACCGCGGAATAAAAATGCATCCAGAAAAGCAGGCGGACGATTTTGAGCTTCCAGAGATTGGCTTCGATTCCGGACAAAGACTTCATTCGGCCGCGGCAAGGCAGCGCTGGGCCGCTTCGATTTGTTCGGGCCATCCGAAAAGGATGAGAGTGTCGCCCGCCTCGAGGAGCGTTTCAGGATCGGGATTGTTGATCGAGAGGTTGCCTTTTTTCAGGCCGAGCACCGAAATACCCGTGCGCCGCCGCAGCTTGATCTGCCGCAGCGTTTTTCCGGCGCTCGACGCGCCCGCGGGAATTTCAAAGGCCTGGGTGTGCGGCGCCCCGATTTTTTCCGGCGCGCGAGGCGGCGGCTCTTTGACTTTCGCATGCAGGAACCCGATCGCGGCGCGGACTTGGTCCGGGCTGCCCATGAGTAAAAGGACGTCGCCGGGAAGAAGCCGGGTCTCCGCCGGAGGATTGGGAATAGATTCGGCGCCGCGGTAAACACAGACCACGCTCGCGCCGGTTTCCGAGCGCAGCCGAAGGTCGCGGATCGTCTGGTTCAACGCGGATTCACGGTACGGCAGCAGAAAATCTTCGGTGGCCACTTCCCAGGGATATTCTTCGCGGATGAGGCGCGCGAGCTCGTCATGCGCTGCCGTGTCCTGCGGCTCTTCTTCCTTCCGCCCTGTCTCGGTCCCAAACACGCCCAGCACCACGTGCTCGACGCGGCGATGCGCCCGACGCACCGAGTCTCCGAGAAAAAGAAGCGCGAGAAGGACGAGCCCGGCCACGGCAATCGTGAGCGGAAAGCTCGGGAGAAAAAAAGAGCCGACCGCGAGGAAGACCAGCCCCGCGGTCAGGATGATGAAGAAGCGGAAAACATTGTGGAGGACCTGGTGCGCTTCCGGAAACCCTCCGGCTTCGCCGCCCCCGAACGCGGCGGCAACATTAAGGAAAATCCGGTCCACGGCATACGCAAAGCCCATGAAAAAAGGCAGGATGGAAACGCCGAGCACGGGCCAGTAAAAATTCCGCGGCATCCAGGCGGCATAATGCATCCTCGTCACGGCATACGCCATGCCGAACGCGCCCACGACGTAAAGGCCGATGCGGGGAAGCTCCGCGCCCACGTGACGTTTCACGGCTCCGGTTCTTTCGGAGCCCGTCCCCGCCCTTTCAAGCCAGGACGTGTAAAACCCAAGAAGATCCCCTAATCCCTTGGGCGCAAGGCGTGACAGGCCGCGTACGGCCGCCTCGTTGTTTTTCATCAGGAAAGGCGTGGTCAGCGTCGTGATGCCGGAAATCGAAACCGCGATGGGAAAAAGAAACGGGCTCGTCACGCCGCGGTCTTCGCCGAGCCGCGCAATGATGAACGAAAATTCGCCGATCTGCGCGAGGCCGAGCCCTACTTTAAACGCGGTCGTGACGTTGTAGCCCGCCAGGAACGTGGCCGCCGAACAGCTCATGATTTTGGCCGCGATCGTCACGAGTGTCAGCGCGAGGATCGGCGCGCGGAATTCCATCATGACTTTGGGGTCGAGCAGCATGCCCACGGAAACGAAAAAGACGGCCGTGAACATGTCGCGGATCGGCTCCATGAGATGGACGATTTTTTTCACGTGTTCGGTTTCCGCCAGGATGGCCCCGGCGAGAAAGGCGCCAAGCGCGACGGAAAAGCCGCACTTTGCGGCCGCGAGCGAAACGCCGAAGCAGAAGCCGAGGATGGCCACGATCAGGGTCTCATTGCTTTCGAATCGCTCGATAAAACGCAGCGCGCGCGGCGCCAGCCAGAATCCGAGGAATAAAACCGCCAGAATGAACGAGGCCACGCGGATCACTTCGATTCCCGCCTGCTTGACTTCGAGCGTGCCCGTCGCCGCGATGCCGGACAAGAGCGCGATGATGACGATGGCGAGAATGTCTTCGATCACGAGAATGCCCAGGATCACCTGCGCGAATTTCTCTTTGATCTTTTTCATGTCCATGAGGACTTTGGCGATGATCGTGGTGCTCGAGATCGAAAGGAGCGCGCCGAGGAAAAGGCTGTCCATGAATTTCCAGCCGAGCGCCCGGCCCGCGGAAAAGCCGATCCAGATCATGAGGATGATCTCGACCGTCGCCGCGACGAAAGCCACCAGTCCGACTTTGGCCAGGCGTCTGATGCTGAATTCGAGGCCGATCGAGAAAAGCAGGAAGATGACGCCCAGCTCAGAAAGCGTGTTGATACTGCCGATGTCGTGGACGAGGGAATACGGCGGCGTGTGGGGGCCGATCAAAAGCCCCGCAAGAATGTATCCCAAGACGACGGGGAGGCGGAGCTGCTGGCACAGGACCATGATCACGGCGCTTGCCGCCATGACCATGGCCATGTCCTGCAGGAATGAAATCGCGTGCATTTACTTCCCGCGCGTCAGGACGCTCAGCCCTTCAGCTCATTGACGAGAAGCGTGTAGATGCGCTGCGCGAGCTTCATATCCGGGAAAAGGTTGTAGCCTTTGCGGGCCTGGACGCGCATGCGGACGCTCTTGGGCGTGACCTGGAAGATTTCGATTTTAACTTCGGAACCGCCGACCTTGGCTTCGAGATGCCCGGTTTGCTTGTCCTGCAGGAGGATGGCTCCCTGGCCGGTCAGCACTTCCAGCGCGCTGCTCCAAACTGCGTCGGCCGACTTGTCCGAGAATCCTTCGATCTCGTCGCGGCTGATGGCGTATCCGCCCGCGGCGCCGGCGCCGAGCACGAAAAGCGCGCATCCGTTAAAGAATAAAGGCAGGATAAAAAAGACCGCTAATTTCTTCCATGAACTTTTCATTGTTGCTCCTTTTTGGATTTTTTCCAGGTAGGCGGCCATTGTACCTGAAAAAAAATCATTGCAGCACGAAAATTGACTAAAAAAGCCGCTGCCCGAACTTTGCGGCATTTGCCGCCCCCTTTGTCAGGGTTCCCTGACAGCCGCACCCTTCAATCCGAAGCGCGGTTTCATACATCCCCTTACTTTTCATCAAGAATTTCCGTGGCATGGATGTTGCATTTTTTTAAATACGGCATGGGGAAAGCAGGTAAGCCATGAAAGCTTTAGTCTGGCACAATATCGGAGACATCCGTCTCGAAAACGTCAGCGAGCCGCGCATCAAAGACCCCACGGACGCGATCGTCCGCATCACGACCAGTGCCATTTGCGGCACGGACCTTCACATGATCCGCGGGACCATGTCGGGCATGAAACGCGGGACCATCCTGGGCCATGAAGGCGTAGGCATTGTCGAAGAACTCGGACAGGACGTCCGGAACCTGAGCGTCGGGGACCGCGTCGTCATTCCTTCCACCCTCGCGTGCGGCGTGTGCTCGTACTGCCGCGCGGGCTATTACGCGCAATGCGACGGCGCGAATCCCAACGGGACCATGAAAGGCACGGCCTTTTTCGGCGGCCCGGCAGACAGCGGGCCTTTCCACGGCCTGCAGGCCGAATTCGCGCGCGTGCCTTATGCCAACGTCGGGCTCGTCAAGCTTCCGGAAGACGTTACCGACGACCAGGCCATCCTGCTCTCGGACATTTTTCCGACCGGTTATTTCGGCGCGGAGCTGGCGGAGATCGGGCATGGCGACGTCGTCGTCGTTTTCGGCTGCGGACCCGTGGGGCAATTCGCGATCGCCAGCGCGAAACTGCGCGGGGCGGGACGCATCTTTGCCGTGGACTCGGTGCCGACGCGCCTGGCCGTCGCGCGCATGCAGGGCGCGGAGGTCATCAACTTCAACGAAGAAGATCCGGTGGAAGCGCTGGCCCGCCTGACGAACGGCATCGGTCCCGACCGCGCGATCGACGCGGTGGGCGTGGACGCGGAAAGGCCGCACGGCGGGCCGGGGTTGAAGACCGCGAAGAAAAACGCGGACGAATTCGAGCGCGAGCTCCACGAAGTAGCGCCCAAAACCCATCCGGACGGCGAGAACTGGCGGCCCGGAGACGGCCCGTCGCAGGTGCTGCAATGGGCGGTGCAGAGCCTGGCCAAGGCCGGCACGCTCGCCGTGATCGGCGTTTACCCGCTCACGGTCACGACTTTTCCGATCGGCGCGGCCATGAATAAAAATCTCACGATCCAGATGGGCAACTGCCATCACCGCCGCTACATCCCGGATCTCCTGAACCTGGTCCGCAGCGGGCAGATCGATCCCTCGCGGCTCGTGACGCAGCAGGAACCGTTTTACAATGTGCTGGAAGCGTACGCGGCTTTCGACAGGCGCGATTCCGGATGGCTGAAGGTGGAGCTCAAAACCGGTTACGACGAGATGACCGAAGATCTTCCGCCGGCGGAAATGGTCAAAAAATCCGGCGAGCTGAAGGTCGAAGCCGCGAGCCAGGTGCGGAGCGCTTAACCCGCGGGTTCATTCGCGGCCGGGCCGGAGAGAAGCGCGGCCGGAAGCGGGCTGAAAATCTGCGAGAGCTCGATCGCGGGCTTGTCCTGGAACGGGCGCGGGCTCACGCGCCGGCCTGAGAAGATGTCCGTCAGCGCGCGCAGGGCATTGTCCTGGGGCAGCAGCACAAATGTCCCTTTCCAAAATTCGGCCGGAGGCGCATCACTCGCCGTGCCGGAAAAAAATCGACCCGCGGCTGCGACCGCGCGGGCGCCGCCCTGACGCCTCAGAAAAGCGACCGCGTCTTTTTTTCTTTCGCCCGCGATCTCGAGCGGCACGTAGTCCCCGCCGCTGAAAAGCCGCGGTTCGCGCCGGCGGAAATGAAGCCCCTGCGAAAGCAGGTACAGCTTGATGCGCCCGTCGTCCTTCGAGGCCAGGAACTCCTCCAGGATTTTTTCTTTCGTCACGGACGACGCGGTTTTTTCCGCCACGCCCGAGAGAAGCGCGCGGCGCAGATCGTAATCGACCGGGCGGCGGTTGTCCGGGTCGACCAGCGAATAATCCCAGAGCTCGGTCCCCTGGTAAAAATCCGCGGCTCCGGGGGAACCCAGCTTCAGGACAAGCGCCGAAAGTGAATTCAGTTTTCCCGCCGCGGAAATCTTCCTCTGAAATTCGAGGAACGTGCCGAGAAATCCCCCGGATTTTTCTCCCGAGAGGATGCCGCAGAGGAATTTTTTCAGCGCCTCTTCGTATTCGGCTTCCGGTTTCATCCAGCTCGTGTAAAGCCCGGCCTCGCGCGCGGATTTCAAAAAGTATTCTTCCAGCCGTGTCCGCAGGTTTTCAGGGACTTGATTCGGATTCGGATCCGCTAGATCAGGCCATACTCCGAGCATCGTCTGATAAATAAAGTACTCCGTGTTGCGCGTGGGCTGGAGCAGGTCGCGGATCAGCGTCTTGTGCTTTTCGTTAACAATCGCCCAGCGCTCGATCTGGGTCTTCCATTCCTGGGGAATTTCGCTGAGGACGTTGATGCGCATGCGCACGTCCTCGCTGCGCTTGGTGTCATGAGTCGAGGTCGCGATAAGGCCGTGCGGCCACTGCTCCTGACGCTCGGCATTATGGCGGTGGAATTCTTCCACGGAAATCCCGAAGCTGTCCGGGCTCCCGCCGACTTCGTTGAGCGAAACGAGCGGATTATAAATGTAGAGCGCGGTGTCCTCCACGCCCTTGGCCATGACCGGGCCCGTGAGCTGCTGGAAACGGAGCACGAAATCCCGGTAGAGTTTTTCCTCCGGGAGCCCGGGCCCCAGCTCGAGCAGCAGCACCTTGGCCAGAAAATCGTAGACCGAGGGATTCATGCCCGGATTCCGGCTCTTCGCCTTTTTGACCGCGATCTCGATGTATTTGCGGTCGCGCTCGGAAACCGCGGTGTCTCCGGGCGTGATGTAGGTGCGGTAGACGGGAAAGCACGCGATGGTTTCGCCGATGGCGGCCGTCAGGCTGGCGCGCGTGAAATCCCTGAAGCACCGGCTTTTTTCGGAAATGGCGTCCAGCCGGTTTCCCAGGCTGCTGACTTCGCTTGCCATGGACACGGTCGCGAAAAATTTCTTCTGGTCGTGCGAGGCCTCGTTGAAACGGATGGGATGCCCGATGAAGCTCTCGTAAACCTCCTGGACGGCTTTCTGGTTTTCGCGCTGGACGAACAGGCCGTTCAAGTCGTTCAGAAAGTCATAGCCGACCGTGCCGTGGATGCGCCAGTCCGCGGGTAGTTTTTCCCCGCGCTCCAGGATTTTCTCGACCACAGTGAAAAACGGCGTAAGTCCCGCGAACTCCTCTTCCCGCGCCACGGCAAGGGCCTCGGCCCGCAGTTCTTCTTCGCTTGCCGCTCCCTGGAGATCGCGCGCGGCCAGCTGCGCGAACGCGTGCCGCTGCAGCCCCCGGAAATAAGCCACCGGATCGTAAAGCCCGTCCGGATGGTCGATGCGGAACCCCTGCAGTTTTTTCGCCGAGACCCAGCGGAAAAGCGACGCGTGGTAAGCGTCGAAGACTTCCGGGTCTTCCATGCGGATCGCGGCCAGATCATTGACCGTAAAAAAACGCCGGTAATTGATTTCTTCCGAAGCCACGCGCCAGAAGGCGAGGCGGTAATGCTGGCGTCCGATGAGTTCGTCGAGCAGGTCGAAGCTGCGGCGGTCTTCCTTCGAGCCGTTGAAAAGCCCCACGCGGCTCTCGGCGAATCCGCGCAGCGCATCCGAGCGCCGGAAAAGCGCGCCGAGATTTTCCTTGGCCTTTTCCTTTTCGGCGTCTCTCGCCTTCCGGTCTTCGGGCGAAGTCTTGTTCCTCAGTTTGTGCAGGGCTTCCAGCACTTCGACGAAACTGGAAAAAACGCCGTCTTCCACGGACGCGCCGGCGTGCAGCTCTTCCAGGCCGCGCGCCAGCACGAAAGGATACGTCGAAGGGTCCAGCGGAAATTCGTGATCGTAATATTTCAGTAAAAGCCGGCCTCCTTCGAGATGCAGCGCGATCTCGCCTTTTTCGAGCACGATGCCGTAATGGTCTTCCAGGATCGGGACCAGCACCTTGCCCGCGAGTTCGGCTTTCGGCGGGTTCCAGTCGATGTCGAAAAAAGAGGCGTGGGCCGAAGCCTCTCCGTTTTCCAGCACGTCCTGCCACCAGGTGTTGGTGTTGCCGCGGATGCCCATGTGATTGGGCACGATGTCGAGAATCTGACCGAGCCCTTTTTCGCAAAGCGCGCCGCAAAACCGCTCGTAATCTTCGGGCGTGCCGATTTCCGGATTGAGGCGCAGCGGATTCGTGATGTCATAGCCGTGGAGCGAGCCGGGCGTGGCCTCGAGGTAGGGCGAACAGTACAGCGTGTCGATGCCCAGGTCGCGCAAATACGCGGCCAGCGGCGCGGCCTGGCCGAACGTAAAATTTTTGTTGAGCTGCAGGCGGTAGGTGGAGGCCGGGAGATAGGCGGGCTGCCGGGAAGCGCGCGCAAGGCCGCGGATTTCGTCGCGCAAAACCGTGAGTCCCGCCACGTTATTTCTTCCGCCGGAAAACAGCCACGGAGCGGCCTCCGAGCTCGTAAGCGCCGGACGAAAAATCACCGCCGTTCCTCGCGCCGGCCGTATCGTAAAGCAAATCCCACGAAGCACCTTCCTCCTGCGGAAGGTTGACTTCCACGGGCGTATGCGCCGCGTTCATCCAGATGAGAAGCGTGTCTCCCGTGACGCGGCGGCCGCGCTCATCGAGTTCCGTGAGTGCGGTTCCTTCCAGAAGCACGCCGAGGCAATGCGCCGCAGGCGCCTGCCAGGCCTCGTCCTCCATGGGTTCGCCCGGCGGCTTCAGCCACACAATGTCTTTGACGCCCGCGCCGCGAATCTCGCGGCCGAGAAAAAACTTTTTGCGCTGCAGGACGGGCTGGCCGTTGCGGAAGGCGATCAGGCGCCGCGTGAATTCCAGAAATTCGCGTTCTTCGGGCGCAAGGTCCCACGAGACCCAGCTGATTTCGTTGTCCTGGCAGTACGCGTTGTTGTTGCCCTGCTGCGTGCGGCCCATTTCGTCGCCAGCCAGCAGCATGGGCACGCCCTGAGAAAGAAGAAGCGTGGCGATGAAGTTGCGGCGCTGCTGCGCGCGCAGTGCCGCGATGGCTTTGTCCTCGGTCGGCCCTTCCGCGCCGCAGTTCCAGCTCAGATTGTTGTTTTCGCCGTCTTTGTTGTCTTCTTTGTTGGCTTCGTTGTGCTTTCCGTCGTAGCTCACCAGGTCGCGCAGCGTGAAGCCGTCGTGGCAGGTAATGAAATTGATGCTGGCATACGGAAGCCGGCCGCCCGCCTGGTAAAGGTCGCTGCTTCCCGCAAGGCGTGTCGCAAATTCCGCGACGGTCTGCTCGTCGCCTTTCCAGAAGCGGCGCATGGCGTCGCGGTATTTGCCGTTCCACTCGGCCCAGCCCGGCGGAAAATTGCCGACCTGATAGCCGCCCTCGCCGACGTCCCACGGTTCGGCGATGAGTTTCACCTGCGACAAAACGGGATCCTGGTGCAGGATGTCGAAGAAACCGCTCAACCTGTCGACCGCGTGCAGCTCGCGCGCGAGCGCGCTGGCCAGGTCGAAACGGAATCCATCCACATGCATCTCGAGCACCCAGTAGCGCAAGCTGTCCATGATGAGCTGCAGCGTGCGCGGATTCTGGAGATTCAGCGTGTTGCCGCAGCCGGTGAAATCCTCGTAATAACGGCGCTCGGGCATGAGCCGGTAATACGAAGGATTGTCGATGCCGCGGAAAGAGAGCGTGGGCCCGAGGTGATTGCCTTCGGCCGTGTGGTTGTAGACAACGTCCAGAATGACTTCCATGCCAGCCGCGTGAAGCGCCTTGACCATGGCCTTGAACTCGCGCACCGTATCCTGCGGGCTTGCCGAGGCCACGGACGAATAGCGCGCGTCCGGCGCGAAATAATTGATCGTGTTGTAGCCCCAGTAATTGTTCAGGCCCTTGTCGACGAGGAGCCGGTCGTCCAGGCGGAAATGGACGGGCATGAGCTCGACCGCGCTCACGCCGAGCTCTTTCAAATGGCGGATCGCGGGTTCGGAAGCCAGCCCCGCGTAAGTGCCGCGCAGGTTTTCCGGAATTTCCGGATGGAGCTTGGTGAAACCTTTGACGTGCAATTCGTAAATCAGCGTCTTGTGCCAGGGAACTTTCGGGGCGCGGTCGTTTTCCCAGTCGAACGCGTTGTCCACCACGACGCCGAGCAGCACGTAAGGTCCGCTGTCGCGCTCATCGAACGACAAGTCAGCCGCCTCGTCCCCGATTTTGTAGCCGAACATCTCGTCTTTCCACAGCATGAACCGCGTGACCGCGCGCGCGTACGGGTCGAGCAGGACTTTGTTGGGGTTGAAGCGGAGCCCGTTTTCAGGTTCGTACGGGCCGTGCACGCGGTAGCCGTAGATCTGGCCGGGCTTCGCGCCCGGCACGTAGCCGTGCCACACGAAATTCGTCGCTTCCAGGCGGAAGCGGCGCGAAGACTGCGCGTGATGCTCGGAATCGAAAAAGCAAAGCTCCACGCCCGTGGCATGCTCGGAAAAAAGCGCGAAATTCACGCCCTGGCCGTCCCACGTGGCCCCCAGAGGATACGGCGAACCCGGCCACACTTCGGCCGCTTCCGCTCTTTTGTTTTCCTGCACGGCTGTTTCCGTCATAACGCCTCCTGTTGTCACCGCCGTCTTACAAAGACTGATTCTGATCAATCTCCTTGGGAGCATGGTTTTTTTTCGACGAACCCAAAAGCAGCAGCGTCACTTTTCCCACCATCCATATCGCTGCGATCAGGATGAGAATGCCGATGATGATTCTCAAGAAAATGCCCATGACGAGCAGCACCGGCAGCAGCAAGACGCCGGCCACGCTCAAAACACCCATCATAATCAGGACCAGCAAGCCTACCCAGAATTCTCTCATGACTTCTCCTCCGGCCTAAGGGGCCGATGCAAATTTTTCCAGGGCCGCGTCGCGGCGCGCTTTCGAGAGCGCGCCTTCCAGCTCGGTCAGCGAACGCAGCGCGGCTTCACGCGCCGCGTCCTCTGCCTCGGGCGCCGCGGTTTTCAGCTGATCTACGGCAGCCTTGGCCGCAATCTGATGTCCCGACAGCTCCGCCGTCACCATGTCGTATTTTTCCTGCAGCATGCCCGCGGCTTTGGCTTCCTGCCGGAACCGGCCAAGATCCGATTCCAGTTCTTCCTCGCGCACTTCCAGCGCCATCATTTCCCGTTCCGGCACGGCCGCGCGCGCCGCGGCTTGGAACGCGGCCGCCGTCAAAAAAACTCCCATCCAGAATCGCGCGTATCTCATAAGCCCTCCTACGATGCCTTTTGCATGGCGGCAGGCCGGCCCAGGTCCGCGCCCTGACGCAGCAGTTCAATCTGCACGTCTGTCGCCGGGATGTCGCGCGGCACTTTGCCGCGTTCGGCCGCAAGCGCCGCGCAAACGCCGGCGGCCTGGCCCGTCGCCATGGAAACCGGCATCACGCGGTACGAAGAATGCGCCTCGTGCGTTCCTGAGATACAGCGCCCCGCCACGATGAGCCCTTCCACATTCTGCGGCAAAAGGCAGCGCAGCGGGATGTCGTAGGCTTCCCCCGGCGGCAGATGCTTGAGCAGCGTGCCTGTCCCCTCGGGATTGTGAATGTCCAGCGGGTACGCGCTGCGGGCGATCACGTCCGTAAACTTTTTCGCGCTCAGGACGTCGTCGGCATTCAGCTGGTAATCGCCCACGATCCGGCGCGTCTCACGCACGCCTACATTAACGCCGCTTTGCGCCGCGTACGCCTTCTCGAAACCCGGCACGTACTTCTGCAGGAAAGCCGCGATCTGCCGCATCTGCCGCCGGCTCTGCCATTCCGCGTACGAAAGGTCCCACACATCCGTTCCGAGGACCCGCGTCACCCGCGTACTGTTCACGCTGAGCTCGCGCTCGTGCGGCGTGCCGAAAAAAAGAATGTCCTCGCGCGGCAGCTCCAGCTCGCCGGCCGCCGCGGCCTTGCGCACGAGATCCCACAGGCCGTGCACGCCGCGCCACTGGTCCGGATGCTGTTTGACGTAAGCATCGAAGGCGCTGTGCTCGAATTCCACCATGCGGAACATGAGCGTCATCGGCTGCACGAGCCGGTCTTCCTGGCGCCCGATCTCGAAAGGCGCGCCGCACCTTGCCGCGATGTCCGCGTCGCCCGTGCAATCCACGACCACACGCGCCCGCACGACAACAGGGCCGGATTTCGTCTCGAACACGGCGCCGCGCACCTTGCGGCCTTCCATGACCGCGTCGCTCGCAAAGGCATGGAAAAGAAAATGAACGCCCGCTTCGTCCAGCATGTCGAGCGCGGCCAGCTTGAAAACCTCCGGATCGAACGGCACGGTATAGCCGGTTTTCAGCGACGGCGGGATCGCGCCTCCGGATTTGACGAGCCGCTCGAGCAGCGCCTTCACCACGCCCGCGATCACGGCCTCGCCGCGCCCGTGGTCGGTCGGAAGCAGCGTGAGCGCGCCCTCTTTTTCCTTGCGCGGGTGCTGCGTGTGGAACGACATGAGCGGCATGACAAGCGCCGCCGTGGCGTTGCCGCCCAGAAATCCGTAGCGCTCGACCAGCACGACGTCCGCTCCCGCGGCCGCGGCGCCCACCGCCGCGCCGAGCCCGGCCGGGCCTCCGCCCACGACGAGGACATCCGTTTCCGCCGTCACTTCCGCTTTTCTCGGGGGAAGTTCCATCACCTGGGGCTGAGGCGGACGTCGCAGCACGGGCATGTTGTCTTACCTCGCCTTGAGAGCCAGGCCGTTCACGAAATCGCAGAGGATCTGGTTTGTTTTTTTCGCCTTTTCCTGGAGCGGCGGCAATTTTTCCTTCAGCTTTTCGACTGTTTCTTTCCGGTAATCCCAGGACCTGTCCAGATAGGCGCACAATTTTCCGGTATTCATCTGCGAAAGAGCGGGCATGGTCATGTCGAGATCCGCGAGCAGTCCCTTGACTTTGGAGGCGTACGGCAGCGGCACGAAGGGCACGTGCTGGATCGCGGAAAAAATCAACAGATGGAGCCTCATGCCCACGACAAAGGACATGCGGCTGACAAGGCCCAGGACCTGCGCGGACTTGTACTCGCCTTTCAGCACCATCGCGCGCTGCGCGTTCGCCATTTTCGCGATCACCGCGTGCGAATGCTGGGGGTCGCGGTTGACGCCCGCTTCCATGGGCACGAAGAGGATCTGCGCGTCGAAGCGCTCAACCATGAAATCCGCGGCATTGGCCAAGATGGTGTGGTAATGGTCAATGTCCAGATCCGGCGCCGCGGGACCGGGCTCCCTCACCGAAAAGCCGACGAGCGGCAGGTCCGGGTTGATCCCTTCTTTTTGCAGCATTTCCGGCGTAAAAGGCTGCGGCTTCAAAAGCAGCGCGGGGTCCGCGGTCACTTCGATCACGTGGTTGACGCCGAGATCATGAAGCTGCTTTTTCGCCTCGCTCTCGCGGACCGTGATGACGTCCACGTTGTCGAGCGTCTGCAAGACCAGCTGTTTGGTCTCCGCGCTTTTCAGCGGCCCCACGCTCACCGCGTAGATCATGACGGGCACTCCCAGCTCTTTGGCCCAGTTCACGTCGCGCAGGATGCGTTCGGCCATGGTATCGAACAGGATACCGCCGCCGCCCACGATGAAAAGGTCAAGCTTCGAGAGTTCTTTCAGCACTTCGTCCTTGTGCATGTCGCGGATCGGCACGGCCCGCACGTTGTGCCGCCGCTCCGTGTCCTCGACGCTGCGGGAAAAGACCACGGCCTCGACGTCGAGGCTCGCGCGCAGCTGCATCAAAATCGATTCCAGGATCGCTTCGTCGCCCAGATTCATGCCGCCGTACGAACCCGAAATGCCCACCCTGTACTTCATGTTTTACCCCGCTTTTTTATTTTTATCTACGGTAAGCCCGAACCTCGGCGGCGTCAAGCGCCCCAGCCCGAGGCGCGCGAATTTGAGGAAATCCCCGACGGCCTTTGAAAATTTTCCGGAAGAAAACCGCCTTTGGCCGCTCTCCTCATCCCTCTGCCGAACCGCTTTTCAGGGAGAGCCCGATGCTTTTTTCTTCCGGCAGGCCGATAATCTGGCGGGATACTCGATTTACCCGGAGGAGGAAAAAATGCAGGCGCTCGCGGAACGTCATCGGGTTCCGGAAATCATGGACGATCTTTATCTCGACAGGCCCGTGCACACGCAGGCGCTCGTGGGGCTGGCGGCGCTCAACCGCACGAGCTTCGCGGACCTCCTTTTCTGGGAGCCGCTGCGGAAGCACTTCCGCGGCCCGCACACCGCGCGTATCCTGGACATGGCCTGCGGCGCCGGGGACAACGCGCTGAGCCTGGCCCGCCGCGCCCGTAAAGAAGGCCTGCCTTACGATTTCGAAGGATGCGATTTCAATCCGCAGGCCGTGATTTTCGCGCGTCAGCGCGCCTGCCGCGAAGGCGTGGACGCGCGGTACTTCGTGATGGATGTCTTGAAGGAACCTGTGCCCGGCGGCTACGACGCGCTGCTCAACAGTCTTTTCCTGCACCACCTCGACGAGGAACAGCTGGCCGCTTTTCTCAAAAAACTGCTCGCCTCTTCCGCGAAGCTGATCGTGCTCACCGACCTGAAGCGTTCCTGGGCCGGGCTGGCCCTGGCCTACGTCGCGACGAGGCTGCTCACGCGCTCCCCGGTCGTGCATGCGGACGGCCCGCAGTCGGTGCGCGCCGCGCTCACGCCGCCGGAAATCATGAACGTCATCAGAAAAGCCGGACTTCCCCTGCCGCAGCTCGAGCACGTGTGGCCGGAGCGTTACCGGCTCGTGTGGTGGCGGCCATGAAACCTTTCGGACTCGCCTCAGGACTCGTGCAGGGCCGGACGGAAACAAGCCCCGAAGCGCGGCTCTGGGATTTCCTCGTGATCGGCGCGGGACCCGCGGGCTCGCTCGCGGCGCATGAACTTGCCAAGTACGGCGCGGCCGTGCTTCTCGTGGACAAAGCGGCTTTTCCCCGCCACAAACC
The DNA here is from genome assembly GCA_035495615.1 of Verrucomicrobiia bacterium. NCBI lineage: Bacteria > Pseudomonadati > Verrucomicrobiota > Verrucomicrobiia > Verrucomicrobiia bacterium. The sequence continues at coordinate 23,028 of DATJFP010000002.1, forward strand.
CTGCGGCGGCTGTTTGAGCTGGCGCGCGCTGCGGGAGCTGGAACTCTCGGGGCTCGGCCATCTGGCGCGTGAGCTCGGGGCCAAACGCCTGGGCACGCTTTACCTCGGCGCCGAAGGAAGGCGCGCGCGCATCCGCATTCCCGAAAGCGCGGGCCTGTCGCGCGAATCTCTCGATGCCGCGCTCATCCACGAAGCCTGCGCGCAGGGCGTGACTTTCCTGCCGGAAACCAAAGGCGTTTTCGAAAAAGCGGAGGACAATGCCGCGGTCGTGCGCCTGGCCTCCGAAGGCCGCGAATTCACGGCGCGGGCGCGCATGGTGCTGGCGACCGACGGGCTGCTGGGAACCGCGCTGTCCGAATCCGAAAGCTATCCGAGCAGCGTGGCGCCGGATTCCATGGTGGGCGTTTCCACGGTGCTGGAAGCGGGCGCATCCCCCGCGGAAGAAGGAACGATCTACATGGCCTGCGGCAAGGAAGGTTATGTGGGTCTGGTGCGGCGGGAAGACGACAAGCTGGAAATCGCGGCGGCCCTGCGCCCGCAGTTTTTACGCGCGGCCGGAACGCCCGGCGCGTGCGCGGCGCTTTTCGACCAGGCAGGCTTCGACATTCCCGCAGGCCTCAAGAACGCGGACTGGAAAGGCACGGCGCCTCTCACGCGGGAACGCCAAATCCTGGCCGGACGCCGGCTTTTCATCCTGGGAGATGCGGCGGGCTACGTGGAACCTTTTACGGGCGAAGGCATTTACTGGGCTTTTCTTCAGGCGCGCGCGCTGACTTCGCTCCTCCACTCACTGCGCTTCGAATGGTATGACGCGCTGGAAGAGGAATGGCCGCGGCTTTACGCCAAGCTCATGGACAAACGACGGCGCGCCTGCCGCGCCATGACGCGCCTGCTGCGCTTCGCGGCGTTCCGGCGCGCGGTGCTGCGCGGGCTCGGACTCATGCCATGGCTTGCAGGTCCTGTGGTGAAATCCATTCATGGAAGCGGCCCGGAAAAAGAAACTAGCCGGCCTTACGCTGGTAGAGGACTTTCAAAAGCAGCGGCTTGACGGAGTAGATGGTCTTGCGGCGGCCGGTTTCTTCCAGCCGGCGGCGCCCCACGGAAAGGACGTCGCTGCGCGTGAGCATCGCGAGGATTTTGCGCGGATCTTTGCGGGAGACAACGGGCAGGCGCCCGATCTGTTCCTGAGCCATGATGTCCACGGCTTCCCGCACGGAACTATCGTCGTAAATCACAAGAGGCGTCCGCTTCACCAATTCGCGCACCGTCGTCTGCGGCGGCAATTGCCCCGGCATCAAATCTTTCAGCGTGATCACGCCGATCAAGCTTCCGTCTTTTTCCAGCACCGGAAAGCCCTGGTGCGTGGACCCGCTGATGCCCGAAACCACCCACTCGCGCGCCTTTTGCGCGGAATCATCGGCCTGCAGCGCGACCAGATGCCGCGAGCAGATTTCCTTCACCGGCACATGGCTCAGATAATCCGGGACATATTCGTTCGGGACCTTCCGGCCGCGCCGGTAAATTTTTTCGGTCATGATGGTGGTCTTCATGCAGATCGAGGAGATGAGATACGCCGCGGAGCAGCAGCCCAGAAGCGGCAAAAGCCCGAGGGGCTGGCGCGAGATTTCAAAGGCGAAGACGACGGACGCGAGAAACGCGTGCGAGGCCCCGGTAAAAACGGCCGCCATGCCGATCAGGGCCGCGAGGCGCGGATCAATGCCGGCCTGAGGCCACAGGTGCGCCGCCACGCCCCCAAGCGCGCCGCCCAGCGCGCCGCCGATCGTGAAAAGAGGCGCGAGTGTTCCGCCGGATGTGCCGCTGCCGATGGAAACTTCCCAGGAAATCAGTTTCAGGACGCCGAGAGTCAAGAGCGCATAGAGCCCGAAGTCGCCGTTCACGATGTGATTGATGTTTTCGTAGCCGATGCCGAGCGTGCGCGGGTCGAAGAACCCCACAATCCCGACTCCCAGGCCGCCGATCATCGGCCACCACATCCAGTGAAGGTGAATTTTTTCAAAGCCGTCTTCGATGAGATAAAGCAGCCGCACGAGGAGAACGGAAATGATCCCGAAGATCACGCCCATGCCGACGTAAAGGGCCAGCGCGGCTTCGGTGGGCTGCGTCATCGGGACCACGATGGTCGTAAAGGCCGCGGTTCCTCCGAAAAAGATGCGCACGGCCATGGCCGCGACGGTCGCCAGCGACACCGGAATGATGGAACTTGCGCGGTACTCGAAAAGAAGAAGCTCGATGGCGAGAAGCACGGCGGCTACCGGAGTTCCGAAAACCGCGGTCATGCCCGCGGCCGCTCCGGCTGCCAGCAGGGTCTTGCGTTCGGCCGCCGTAATCTTCATGAACTGCCCGACGATCGAACCGAGCGCTCCGCCGGTGGCGATGATCGGGCCTTCAGCGCCGAAAGGGCCGCCCGTGCCGATGGAAACCGCGGCGGACAAAGGCTTGAAGATCGCGACGCGCGGGGAAATCCGGCTCTCGTTGAAGAGCACCTGTTCCATGGCTTCGGGAATGCCGTGGCCGCGGATCGCGCTGGAACCGTATCGCGCCATGAGGCCCACGATGAAACCGCCGATCACGGGAACAATAATGACGAGAAGCCCGAGATGATGATCCGCGGGCGACGCGGGATGAAATGAGGCTCTTCCAAAAAAGGAGAGATTCGTCACAAAGTCGATCAGCATGACGAATCCGCGGGCAACAATCCCTACTAGAAAAGCAACAAGGATGGAGCAGAAGGAAATTTTGAGAGTACGAAGGTTCACTTTTTCATGGTAATACCGGCCTGCGGTTTAAACAAGGAAAAAATTCGGCTCACGGCCCTGCCCTAGAGATTCCTCCCGAGAAAAAGCCATGCTACACCGCCGCTTTCTGGCGGGCTTCGTCGCGCGCCTTGCGGGCCACGCGCTGGGCGTACATGAGGCGCAGTGCTTCGGCGACGCTCCAGGCCTGCGCGATGCAGCCTCCCGCTTCGAACGGTGCTTCCGCGTCGAAGACTTCGCTGATGGAGCCGATCCCGTCGTCGGCCAGATGCCTTTGCATCGCATCCTGGAAAACCTGGAACGCCTCCTTATCCCCATGCACCGCGTGCCAGGCACTAAGATAATGGCCGATGAGCCAGGGCCAGACCGAACCCTGATGGTACGCCGCGTCGCGCGCACGGCGGTCTCCGCGGTAATGCGGTTGGTATTCCGGATCGCCGGGGGCCAGCGTCCGCAGCCCGAACGGCGTGAACAGTTTGTCGCGCACGCTTTCCAGGACCGCCGGGCCGTAGTCTTTTTTCAGCAGCGGGTGGCGGAGCGAGAGCGTGAAAATCTGGTTGGGCCGCAGCTTCGCGTCGTCGCCTTTTTCTCCGTCCACGAGGTCGTAGAGGTAGCGGCCTTCCGCGTACCAGAAACGCTTGTGGAAAGATTCATGGACGCGCGCGGCGAGATCCGCGAAAAAGCCGCCGCAGGACGGCTCGCAGACCGCAGACCATTCCTCCATGAGCCGGAGCGCGTTGTACCAAAGCGCCTGGATCTCGACCGGCTTTCCCCGCCGCGGCGTCACGACCCAATCGTCGACCTTTGCGTCCATCCACGTCAGCGCGTAATGATCGATGGAGCCGCGGATGAGCCCGTCTTCTTTGTCCATGCCGATGCCGTACGCGGTGCCTTGGATGTGCTTTTCAATGACGGCCCGGAGCACCGGGAAAAGGATTTCCAGCGTCTGCGGGTCGTGCACGTATTGGAGGTAGCGTTCGAGCGCATGGAAATACCAGAACGTGGCGTCCACTGTATTGTAGACCGCCTGGTTATCGCCTTCGGGAAAGTGATTGGGCAAAAGCCCGTCGCGGATGTAATTCGCAAAGGTGCGGAGGATGGCCTTGGCCTCGTCGAAACGGCCCGTGCAAAGGCACAGCCCTTCGAGGCTGATCATGGTGTCGCGGCCCCAGTCGGTGAACCAATGATAACCGGCAATGACGGTGCGCACGTGCTCGCCTGAAGCCTTGATCAGCATGTTCTCGCGGACGCGGTTGCCGGGGAGGATGATGAATTGGTCCGCGGCCAGGACCAGTTCCGCGGCCATGCCCGACTGCATGGGCTCGGGCGCGGCCTGGAGCAGTTTGCGCAGCCGCGCGAGCTCGCTCTCCTGGATTTTGTCGAAATCCGCTTCGAGGTATTCCCAGGGCTCAGTGCTCGCAAAAAAAACAAGATGACGCCCGGGCTCGAGCGTGCCGCGGAAATAGCCGGGGCTGAAAAGAAATTCGCCGTCCGGGAGCCCGCGCTCTTTTTCCACGCGGTAAAAAAAATGATTTTTTTTCTCCTTCGAGCAGAAGATGGCATCCGGCCCGAGTCCCATCTTCAATTCAAAGCCCGCGTGCGGCTCGGCGTGGATTTCGTGCCGGCCCTGCTTGATTACGAACGTGAACGGCCACACCGCGGCCTCGGAAAGTTTTTCGTGCGAACGCATGCCGAAATACGGACGCAGGTGCAGCCTCACGGGCTCGCCTTCGATCATCCGGTATTCGACGTACACCGTGCTCATGCCGTGCGGCATCAGGAGCCGCTTTTCGAAAAGGCGTCCTTTCCACTCGAATTGCCAGACCGGCAGCCGCCATTCGAGGCGGAAGCTCTTCAGGCAGGCGGCCGCCTGGCTTTCGGATTGCCCGTCACGATTTTCCCCGCAGGAAAAAACAACGCGGTCCTTGCCGGCCTCGGCCGATTCCTCGAATTGCGGGACCAGCGACGTGCGGCCTCGGGGTGACGGAAGGTTCGGCACCAGAAGGCCGTGATAGCGCCGCGTGGACGCGCCGTGTACCGTGCCGGACGCATAGCCGCCCAGGCCGTTGGTCACGAGCCATTCCCGCTGCAGCAAGGCTTGCGCGTCCCCGCCGGCCTTCCAGGGAATGTCGATTACTCGGTTTTCAAGCATGGCGAGCTCCTTTCGCGTTCTTGGTCTCGTGCGCGGTGAAAAAAAGCGTCGTCTCGCCGGGGATGTTCCAGAAGGAAAAAGGCTGCTTTTTTTTCCGCCGTCCCGTGTAAGAAGGATCGCTGCTGGACAAAACAAGCTTCCACGAACGGCCTTGCGGCGAAACCATCAAGGGCTCGGGCATGGGATCGTAACGGAAAGCGGGGCCGAGGTTCACGACGAGCAGGCGGTCGCCGTCTTCCCCGCCATCGTAGCGCAGCACGAAGCACTGGTCGTTCAGCACGGCGCCGTCCAGCAGGTCCCAGGATTGCCGCGCGATCACCGGATCTTTTTTTCGCAGCGCGAGAAGGTCTTTATGAAAGCGGTAGGCGGGCGCGTTCTTGCGGCGCTCGGAAAAATCCAGCTTCGCGCGGTAAAACGTTTCCGGAGCGGAACTGTCCGGAATTTTCTTTTGCGCCTCGGGCTTCTTAAAAGAAGGAAACTGTTCAAAAAATTCCTTGCGGCCCTTGGTGACGAGCGGGGCCAGCTCGTGGTTGTGGTCGGCAAAAAAAGGAAACGGACTGGTGCTGCCGAATTCCTGCCCCATGAAAAGCAGCGGCGTGGCCGGAGACAGAAGCATCAGCGCCGTCAGCGCGCGATAGCGTTCCGGGCTTGAAATCACGTTGAGCCGTTCCCCGGAATAATAGTTGGCGATCTGGTCGTGGTTTTGCAGGAAATGCACGAAGGCCGGGGCCTGGAGGCCGCGCGTAGTCTCGCCGCGTTTCTTCTTTTGCCAGCGGTACCATTGGCCCTGGTACAAATGGCCGTGCCGCACCGCGGCGAGGATGTCCTGCGCCTTGCCGGGATAATCCGTGAAGTAGGCCTCGTTCATTCCGGTAAGGGCGACCCGTGCCGAATGATGGAAATCGTCGGCCCAGACCGCGTCGAGGCCGTAGCCACCTTCCGCCCGCGGCCTTATGAGGCGCGTTTGCTGCGGTTCGTTTTCCGCGAGGAGCACGATATTTCTGCCTCCGGCCGCGGCCCGGGTTTTCCGGGAAAGCTCCGCGAGAAAATATTCGCGGCTTGAATCGACGATGCTTTGCGTGGCGTCCAGACGCAGGCCGTCCATGTGGAATTCCGAAATCCAGTAGCAGGCGTTTTGAATCATGAAGTCCCTCACGGGACCCGAATCCTGGCCGTCGTAATTCGGCATCGGGCCCCATTCGCTTTTGTGCCGCGGCGAATTGTAATACTTGCTGAAGCAAAAAAGATAATTGCCGTCGGGCCCGAAATGGTTATAGACGACATCCAGGATAACGGCCATCCCGATCCGGTGCGCCGCGTTCACGAACCGCTTGAGCGCTTCGGCATCCCCATAGACGCGGCTGGGCGCAAAAAAATCCACCCCGTCATAACCCCAGTTCCATTTGCCGGGGAAATCCGCGACCGGCATCATTTCGATCATCGTAATGCCCGCGCGCTTCAGCTCCGGCAGCTGGCGCCGCGCCGCGTCCAGCGTTCCTTCGCGCGTGAACGTGCCGACATGCAATTCGTAAATCACCTGGCCTTTCACGGCCGCGCCTTTCCATGCGCGGTCGGTCCACCGGAACGCGGCCGGGTCCACGACCTGCGAAGGGCCGTGCGGCCCGCGCGGCTGGAAACGGGACACCGGATCCGGATATTTTTCTCCGCCGTCCAGACGGTACCAATAAGCCTGCCCCGCTTTCGCGCCGGGAACCTTGCCGGAATGGTAACCCCGGCTTTCGCGGCGCAGCGGAAAAGCGCGTCCGTTCTGGAAAAGGACTTCGACCTTCCGGGACGACGGCGCCCACACGCGGAAAAAGACGCCTCCTTTTTCAACGCGCGCGCCTAAAGAAAGCTCCCCATTTTTTGCTGTGCGACTCATGCGCGGACTCCCAACGGAAAAAAATCTCCGCGCCGTCGATCGGGCGGATCGGCAAAGCATCCGGCTTCACCGCCCGCATTCTACCTTCAGCGCTTTAAAAAGGCCGTCATGCTTTCTCTGAAAAAGGGGTGAGGTTTTCGGGGCGGGCCCACGGATTCCCATTAGGAGCAAATGGCCTTTCCCCCGATACTGCCGCATTTTCAGCCGCTCTAGAATGCCTTCACGTGACGAGATGACATTTCAGGATGGCCGACCCGATACTGGGGAAGGCGAAGAAGGAGGAAGCTATGATCGAAAAAACCAATTCAGTGACAACTTTTCGTCCCACGATAAGCTGGGGCGCTATTTTCGGCGGCTGGATCTTTGCCTATGCGTTTGCCATGCTGCTTTATTTACTCGGAGCGGCCGTCGGGGTGACGACTTTATCGGCGATGAACCGCATCGAGGGTGAAGTGACGATCGGGACGGGCGTGTGGATGGTCGCGGCCTGGATCATCGCTACGTTTACGGGTTCGGTGATCACGGGGAGGCTGGCGGGCTTCGAAAGACGCTCGAGCGGCGCTTTTCACGGGCTGATCGTCTGGGCCTTGTCCGGAATCATGACGCTTTTCCTGGGTACCGTTCAGGCCGGGATGGTTGCCGCCGCGGGCGCAGGAGCCACGCACGGCATCGTGCAGACGGCGCAGGGCCAGAACCTCGGCGGTCTCGGAGACGCGGCCAAGGCGGCGACGGCACGCGCTGTTTCAGGAGTGACCGGCGGACAGGTTTCCTCGGACAACATCAACCGCGCCATGAACGACCTGCAGCCTCAGGTCGCGCAGCAGGTCGCCGCGGCCATTGCCAAGGGAGACACCGAGAGCGCCAAACGCATGCTCGCGGACAACACCTCGCTCAGCGAGCAGGATATTAATCAGATCGTGGGCGGCGTGCAAGGTAAGACCGAGCAGGCGAAGGACAACGCGGGACGTGCCGCTGAAAAAGGCGGCGACGTGGCGAGCGCCGGGCTTTGGGCTTTCCTCATCGCGAGCCTGCTGGGCATGGGCGCGGGAGCGTGGGGCGGCGCCGTCGGTGCGACGATGGCCGTGAGAGCGTACGTGCGCGAAGGCCAGGAAGTGGAAATTTATTCCCACACGAATTACCAGGAACCGGAAGAACGGAAAGCCGTTTGAAGTCTTCCCCTCACCCTTCCCTCTCCCCGCTCGCGGGGAGAGGGTTAGGGAGAGGGGCGATTTGTTTCACGCGCGGCCGCCATTTCTTCTGCGCTGAGCGCCGGGAGATCGAGCGCGGCAAGCGCTTCCTTTAAATGAGCGCGGCGGCTGACGCCCGGGATCACGGTCGAAATTCCCGGCTGGTCCAGCACAAAACGGAGCGCGGCCTGCGCCATGCTCCTGCCTTCCTTTGCAAGAAAGCGGAATTTCTCCGCGCGCTTTTTCCGTTCCGCGATGACTTTGGGATGGCGTGTGACCTGGTCGGCCTTGGTATCCGACGCCCCGGTCAAAAGGCCGCGGGCAAACGGCAGTCTCGCGATAATGCCCGCGCCGGTTTGCGCGGCATGCGGCAGCAGGCCGTCCAGCGCCTCCTGATCAATCAGGTTTACCGTGACCTGCACGGGCACCGGCATCCGCTTCAGAAAATCCATCGCATCGCCCTCGGTAATGCAGGAAATGCCGTAATGGCGCACCTTCCCTTCCCTCTTCAGCTTTTCGAGCGTCTGCCAGATTTCTTCGATTTCCAGCAGCTTCGGAGACGGGTCATGGAGAAGAAACAGATCGACATAGTCCGTTTCCAGGCGGCGAAGCGAGGCCTCCGCGGCGCCGGCCAGATGGCGCGGCGAAAAATTCCGGTATTGGAAAAGATAGCGCGCTTCGTTGAGCGGGGCGCGGAAAGGACGCAGAAGCGGCGAGAGGAAAGACAGGCGCGGGCCCCACACCTGGCCCACGGTTCCGAGCCGCGTGTAAACGTAGCCCGCCTTGGTCGTGATGACGGCTTTGTCCCGGCGGCCTTTCAGGGCCTTCCCGATCAGCCGCTCGCTGTGACCGAGCGCATAAGAGTCGGCCGTGTCGAAGAAATTGATGCCGGCATCGAGGGCGGCCGAAAGCACGGCCAGCGCTTCCTTGTCGTCCTTATAATGGAAGCTGCCCCCCAGCGACTGGCAGCCCAGTCCCAGTTCGGTGACTTTGAGGTCGGTTTTTCCTAAAATTCTTGTTCTCATATTTGTCCAGCAAAGGTTAACTAGCCTTCAATCAGCCTCATGCATTCAAACCCATGGGGACAGGTCTAAAGACCTGTCCCCGTCCATGCAGCGGGAAAGGAACAAAGGATTATAGCCGCTCCTTTCCTTTTGCTATAATCCTTTTGCCATGAAAACACGCGTCGAAGAAGATTCTCTCGGCAGGAAAAGCGTGCCCGCCTCCGTTTATTACGGCGCGGAAACCGCGCGCGCGCTTGAAAACTTTCCCGTGACGGGACTGCGCTTCCACCCGGATTTCATCTGGGCGCTGGCCATGATCAAAAAGGCCTCGGCCCGCGCCAATCTCGCGCTGCGGCGCCTCGATGCCCGGCGCGCCCGCGCCATTGTCCGCGCCTGCGACGAAATCCTGGCCGGCAGGCTCGCGGATCAGTTCCCCACCGACGTGCTGCAGTCCGGGGCCGGCGTTTCCGCGCATATGAATTTCAACGAAGTCGCGGCCAACCGCACCCTTGAAATCCTCGGCCGCAAAAAAGGCGATTACGCTTTTCTGAACCCGCACGATCACGTGAATATGGGCCAGTCCACCAATGACGTGGTGCCGACCGCGATGCGGCTTGCCGCTTACAAGCTCGCGCGTTCTTTCGGCGAGTCGTCGCGCGTTCTCGAAACGTCTCTGAAGCGCAAAGCCGCGGCTTTCCAAAAAATCGTGAAGGCCGGAAGAACGCACCTGCAGGACGCGGCGCCCGTCACGCTCGGACAGGAATTCGGAGGCTGGGCACGCCAGTTTGAAAAAGCCCGCGGCCGCGTGGAAACACTGGCGGAAAACCTCCTGGAGCTCGGCCTCGGCGGCTCGGCCGTGGGCACAGGGCTCAACACCACGCTCGCCTACCGCCGCAAAGTCATCGGCTTCCTGAAATCCCAGACCGGTTTCCGCTTGCGCAGCGCCGCCGACCTTTTCGAAGTCATGCAGTCCGACGCGGACCTCGCCGCGGTTTCCGGAACGCTGCGGGATTATTCGCTTTCCCTGCTCCAGGTTTCCAATGACCTGCGTCTTCTGAGCTCCGGCCCTTTGACGGGCCTCGCGGAAATCCGGCTGCCGCCGCGCCAGCCCGGCTCGTCCATCATGCCGGGAAAAATCAATCCGGTGATGCCGGAAGCCGCGGCGCAATGCGCGTTCCAGGTCATCGGCAACGACGCGGCGGTCGCCATGGCCGCGGGCGCGGGCCAGCTCGAATTGAACGTCATGCGTCCGGTGATCGCGCACAACCTGCTGCAGTCGCTTGAAATCCTGAAGAACATCACGCGCCTTTTGAAAATCCATTGCATCGACGGCATCACCGCGGACGCGGCGCGCTGCGAGCATTACGCGGAAACAAGTTTCGGCATTGCCGCGGCGCTCAATCCCGTCATCGGATATTCGCAGGCCGCGGCGTGCGTGAAAGAAGCGCTGAAGACCGGCGAAACGCTGCGGGAAGTCGTGCTGCGGAAAAAACTCATGAAGCCTGCGGAACTCGAAAAAGTTTTATCGCCCGCCCATCTCACGCGGCCAAAAGCCTGACCTCGCCCCAAGCCCATTCCAAGGCTAACCCATTTGCTTTAAAAGAGTTACGGGACAACAAGAAAGCTTAAGCCGCGGCCTTGAGCTGCGCGGCGGTCTCGGCCTCGAGGGCAAGACGGCTGGCCATGTACTCGAAAGCGTTGAGCGCGCCTTCGTTTTCGATGCGGATCACTCCGTTTTCGAGGCGCTGCAGGCCATGGACGGTTTTGTTCGAAAGCGCAGTCACGCCGGCAAGAAGCAGCTGCGCGGGAGTGGCGGAAGCCGCCTTCGCGATCGGCTTTTCGTCGCCGAAGCGCGCGGCATCGAGCGATTCGCGGGCCTGCGACCGGCGCAGCATGTCTTCGGGATTGGGCGCGATCACCAGATCCGCCGGGCCTTCCACGCGCAATTTGGAATCGCGTTCGGGCGCGGTAAGAACCGCAAGGCTGCCGGAAGAAATGAGTTTGCGCGCCAGATTTCCCGAAACGCCGTTCAGCAGGCGGATCAGTTCTTTCTTGTCGTCGCGCGAATTCACGACGAGCCGCACGCGCACGTTCCGGTTCACGATGGCCGTATTGATGGCCGCATCGATGAGTCCCTGATAAAGCGCGGACCTGTCGGCATGCTCGCGCCACGCATCGCCCACTTGATACTCGAGCATCGCGCTTTGCTGGATCGAACGCAGAGCGGCAAGATAAGTTTCCGCGGCCGCGGTGTCTTCCTGGCTGAACTGCGGCGTTTCGGGAGCGGCATACCCCTGCGGCACGCCCAGGAGTCCCGACGCAGTCTGCAGGATCAGCGCGAGGCGTTCTCCGAAACGCGTGACGTCCGCGTCCAGGCGCGCCGTGCGGAACGCGCCGAACCTTCCAAACAAGTTTCCAAAAACGCCCAGCGGCGCGCCTCTTTCGGATTCTTTGAGCCCGAGCAGGTTGTCCGTCAGGACCGCGGCGTTCTGCACCGCTTCCTGTTCGGCTTCATCGATGCCGCGCATCACGCCTTTCCTCACCGCATCGGCCACAGCGGGCGCCGTCTGTCCCCCGGCCCTCAGCGCCTCCAAGTCCCGGGCGGCCTTCCCCGCATCAATCGCGGCGGCTCCGGTCAACGCCTGGGTCAGGCTTCGGAGTTCCGATTTCCCCAGCCAGAGTTCGTCCGCGGGCGCTTCCTTCGGCGGCTCCTGCGCCGCGGTTCCGTCGAAGCGTTGGACATTTTCCATCGTCGTTTTTTCGAAACCGGCGATAAGTCCGAGGATTTCCTTTTTGTCTCCGCTGCGGATGCCAATGGCCTCGAGATCATTCAGCGCGCCCTCCGTGATCGCCGCACCCCCGCGGCGAAGCAGTGAAAGGGCCAAAAGCTGATAAGCGCTTCCGAGTTTCCCGGTGACGGTGGGATCGCTGACGAATTCCGAATATTCCTTTTCCCTGCCCAAGGCCCGCCACAGCGATTTTGCCCAGGCTTTCCCCATCTCGCTGGCCATGACCGGATAAATATCATTGAAGTTGTTGTCGAGGGTGGTCCCCGGCGAAAAGAAGCGCTTGAGTTCCGGAATAAAAGCGCCTATGCGCTTATTGAAATCTTTCAGCTGATCCGCGGGCAGCGCGTCGGCAAGGCGGGCGAAGACCGCGGCGGCATCTCTCCAAACGAGAATTCCTGCCGGCGTGTTGGGAGCCGTTGCGGCTAGAAGCCTTTGGAGAATGCCGTCCAGCTTCACGAAATCCTCCGCCTTGAAATCGGCTTTGTAGCTGCGGTCGTCATGCACGCGCAGGACGGCGCTGATCACGGTAAGATACGTCGAAATTTTTTCCGGACTGAGCGCCCCGCCTTCCGTCGGCTCCAAACGGCCGACGAGGAGCCTGTAAACCGCCCCGAGATCTTCGACCCGGATGAGCGTCGACGCGAAATCGAGGGCCGAAATCCCGCTCAAACTCTGGGCGTCGGCCGGCATGTTGTCCAGATACGTCAGGATTTTTCCGCCCGCGCCGCGCATCATGTCCCGGTAACCTTCCCTTGTTTCTTCGTCCTGCGCGTAAGAATACCAGGACGCGGCAAGCTTCAAGGCGATCTGGGCCGCGCGCGCTCTCTCGGGCGCGGCTCCGGCAAGATCCGGAAGCGCGTCCAGCCACGCGGACACGAAGGCAAGACGCGTCTGCGGCGACAAAGATTTCGCGTAGCCGCGCCAGGTGTCGAAAATGTTATCGAGGGTCCCTGTGGCGTTCCGGGTATCTTTCAGCTGCCACTGGGTCTTGAGCGCGCCCGCGGCCGCCACGAGCGCGGGTTCCAGAGGTTTTACCAAGTGAGCGGGCCCGCCCAGCAAGGCCAGGCGCTGCGGGCGCAGGACGTTCAAGAGTTCCTCGAGCTTGATGCGCTGGAAAAGATCGTCGTCTTCGATCGACGCGGGATTTTCGAAAATCGCCTTGAGCCGTTCCGCGAGCCGGCCGAGCTCCTCGGGCGTCTGCTGGTCCAGAGTTTCGTAAAGCTGTTTGGCGGTCTCTCTCATGGCGCGGTGATTGGGGCGGCCTTTGAGCGCCAGGAATTGATTGAGCAGCGTGGTCGCAGCCGGCGTGTCGGTGCGCAATTCAGGCCGGCTGGCACCCCCAACTTCCGCTGTCAGCCAAAGATCGTCCGGCGGAGGTTCCTTTGAGGACTCAGCCGCGGCCGATGGGCCAAACCGTTTCAAATGCTCGAACGTGGCTTTTTTAAATTCGTCGACGAGACCGGCCATTTGCTTTTTATCCAGATCTTTCCGGGCGGCGAGGGAGGCCAGCTGGCTCAGCATGCCCGTCGTGACCTCACGCCCGCCGGGACCGCGCAGCCAGATGACCAGCGACGCATAGGCGCCTCCGAAGACTGAAATCAAAGAAGCTCCTTTACCATACCCCGCCGGCTTGGGCTCCTTTTCATTCCCCAGAATCCGCCACAGCGATTTCGCCCATGCTTCTCCAAGCGCGGTCGCCATCAGGTGGAAGGTAGAGTCATCACTCGAAGGCAGAGACTCGGGAGACGTATAATGACGCTGCAGCTCGGGAATCGCAGCCGCCATGCGCCGGTTCAGCGCTTCCATCCTGCTCGACGGCAGCAGGTCGACCAGAACGGATTGAACGGCGGCGCTCTCTCTCCAAAGGATCAGTCCTTCCGGCGTGCCGGGAGAGACCACTTGCAATTTCTCGAGAATGCCGTCGAGGCGCGTGAAGTCTTCCTGCGTAAAATCGTCTTTGATGCCGCGTTCCGCGTGCGCCTCGATCACCTCGTAGAGAACAGAAAGATAGATCACGCTTTTCATGGCGTCGGGAGTTTTACCCGCGGCCGCTTCGAGGCGCCCGACGAGGACCCGGTAAAATGCCCCGAGGTCCGGCATATGGCTGAACAGCTCCGGGGCCGCCAGGCCCGCGACAGCCGCATAGCCTTCCTTCGCGGCCGGCAGAAGCTCCAGATACCCAAGAAGTCTTTCCGAATCCTTGCGGATCATTTCCTGGAGGGGCACGGACGCCGCTTCGTAATCTTCGTACGGCTGCCATTCGTCGATCATGCCGAAGAAGCTCGCGAAGTTTTTGAGGCCTTCGGCCGACCCGGAAAACTCCGTGAACGCGTCGGCCCATTGGGCAGCGATGGCAAGGCGTGTTTGGGTGGAGAAAGTTTTTTTGTACCGGCGCCAGTCATTAAAAAGCCCTTTCAAAGCCAGCTCGATATTCTGGCGGTCTTCGAGCAGCGACTGCGATTTAATGACGCCCGCGGCCGCGACGAAAGCCGGATGCAGCGCCGCCGGGAGTTTGAATCCCGTCGATGCACGCGGCTGCATGGCTTTCAAAAGCGCTTCAAGCTTGCGGTTCTGATAAAACGGCGTGTCTGCGATTGACGCGGGATTTTCGAAAATCTTTTTGAGCCGGCCCCCAAGCTCTTCGAGTTCTTTCGGCTCTTGCTTATCCAGGCTGTCGAAAAGTTCCTTCAAGGCGCGCTCGCCGATTTGTCCTTTGACCAGGAACATGTCCAGCAAGAGGTTCGCGGGCATCGGCTCGGCGCGGAGTTCCGGCCGTTTCGTCTGCGTCCGCATCCACAGCTCGTCGTGCGCCGGAGGCTCCGCCGCGCTTTCTCCCGGCCGCTGCCGGGCCTGCTCATCTTCGGAAGCCGCCAGATAGCGTTCGATCTTCGGGAACCGTTCGCCCTGAGGAGCCTGCAGTGCCTGCAAGATTTCCCGCCAGATTTCCTTCCGCCGCACGGGTTTTCCGAAGAACGCGTTTTGAATCGCTTGGATCACCGGCCGCTCCTCCAGCACAGGCAGATCGGGCTTGCCGGTGCTCAGAAAGAAAACCAGAGTTCCCAGGACGTGGATAAAAGTGGTTTCATTCTGGCCGCTGAAGGCCTGGAGCGCGGCATCGTCTTCCACAAGCGGCGACAAAACATCTAAAACCTTGGCGGCTTGGCCGGCAGGAAAATCTTTCGTCCGCAATACATTCCCAAGGCCGAATAGAACATTACCCATTTCTGAAGAAAGATAGTTCCGCGACGCATCCGGCGCGGCGGTCAGGGACGATGCAAGCGGAGCGATCCGTCCGGCAAGCGACAAAGCAAAGCGCGCCCGGACTTCCAAAGGGATTTCCTCAAGAGGCCACGATTGCGTGGAACTGCCAACGCCGGAATAATCTCCGGCGGATCGGCTTTCATCGAGAAACAAATCCACGGCACTCCCCAAAACCGCGGATTGGACATTGCGCCCGATGACGGTGAAAGCAAGGGTCATTTCGTTCCAAAGCGGATTGAGCCTTCCTTTCTCCGAGATTTTATCGAAAGCTTCCCGGAACACTTCCACCATGCCTGGGCCGAATTTCAGCCCTCTGGGCAGGGCCTCTTCCAAAGCATAGAGCGCCAGGGCCCATTGCCTTAAAGCTTTAAAACCTTGCGGCGTTGAAGGATCGATTTCGCGGAGTATTTGACGCGCTCCCGAGATCAGTTCCTCGGATCCCAGGTTTCTGACAGGGACCCCCAACCTTTTGCCTAAAGCCTTGGTGCTCTCCCGGAATGCCGCCTCTGACGCTGGGGGCTCCTGCGCTATGAAGCTGGAAACAAGCTTCACAAATTCATCGTAGGCCGGCCGCTTTTGTTTGTTGAGGGGGGCCTGCTGCTCGTTGTACGTGCGCAATTCTCCGCGCAGCCACACTCCGTCGTCCGGCGCCTGATTTTCCGGCGCGGCCGATTCTTCCGCGGGCTTCTGCCGGGCCTGCTCATCTTCGAAGCCCGCCAGATAACTTTCCAGTTTTCCGAGCCGCACATCCGGAGCGGCCTGCAGCGCTTGCGCGATCCCGCCCCAAATTTTCGCGCGCTGCGCGGACTCGCCGGAGAAGGCGCTGCGCAGCGCTCCCATCAATTGCAGATTCACGGACGGTTTCCCGTTCGCATTTCCCGTAGAGAGAATCAAAACAAGCGAATACAGGACATCGATAAGCTTATTGTTGGGGTTGGCGCGAACCGTCTGGAAAAGAGCCTCTTCTCCGGCAAGAGGATTCAAAGAGTCCAAGATGCCGGCGGCCTGCCCGGCGGGAAATCCTTCGGCACCGGCGACGCGCCAAAGGCCGTCTAAAATATCGACGAGCTCTTCGTTAAGTTCCTTCTGCGTCACCTTGTCCGCGGGCGCGGCCAGAGCGCGCGCAACCGGCACCGCCCGCTGCGCCAGCGCCAGCCCGAGACGCGAAAGATCGGCCGGAAGCATTTTGTGGCGCGGCAGGGACTGCATGGCAAGCCCCGCATAGGCATAATTTCCGCCGGCCCTGCTTTCTTCAAGCAAAAGGTCCACGGTGCCCGCGATAATCGACAAATCGAACTTGCTGGCGATCACGGAATACGCGGCCATAATGCTGGCCCAAAGCGGGTTCTTCGATCCTTTTTCTTTTTCCGGGATTTTGCTTAACGCTTCCCGGAACAGATCGAGAATCTCAACGCCGAAGATCTGGCCGCTGGGCATCGAACGTTCCAGGACCTGGAACGTGAGGACCCATTGGCGGAAAGCGCTGCGGCCTTCCGGCGTGGCCGTATCAACGCGTTCGAAGGCTTGCCGCAGCCCCGCCACAATCGAGCTAGGTTTCAATTTACGGACCGGTCCTTCGAGCTTGTTCCTAAAAGCGTCCGAGGCGAAATAAGAGCCCACTTCTCCCGGCGGAGCTTCCTGAGTCATGAATTCGGCGACAAGCTTTACAAATTCATCGTAAGCCGCCCGCTCGCCTTCCTCCGGCTGCACACGGAGCTCGCCTTTGAGCCAAAGCGTCTCATCCGGCTCAGCGGCGGCGGGAGTTTCCCCGGCAGGAGCGGTTTGACGGGTTTCGACATCGGCCAGGATGTCCAGGTATCCATTCAGAAGACCGCTCATCTTATCGGGATCGGTGACTTCTTTGAGTCTTGTAAGCAGCTCGTTCCACCGCCCGGCCCGGATAAACAACGGCTTCTCGCCGTAACCCCGGAAGAAACTTGCGCTTTGCCTGCCGAAGAAACCCTCGAAAACATTTTTCGCCGCGTCACGATTTTCTCCGTCGATGCCGAGATCCTGGAGAAGCAATTCCGACAGGACTTGCGCCGGCACTTCCGAAACGGTCGGCTGCGCCGCCTTCAGCGCCCGGAGATAATTGTCCCGGAAAGCCGCGCCCGGTTCCCCCTGCGGCAAACCGCGGATAGACAGCATAAATTGGCCATACGCGGCGAGCTCTTCCACATCGAAAGTTTTCGCGCTCGAAAGATAATCCCTCACCCAGGCCGCGGCGCGACGCTTAAGCTCGGCCGCGTTTTCCGGCTGCAAGGTGGTTAGGTGGCTAAAGGCTTTCATCAGGAAGGCCCGCGCATTCTGGGCCCCCGGCGTTTCGCCTTTCGCGTTTTCCAGAAGCTGCAGGACGCGCGGCGCCAGGACGCGGACGGCCGCGTCGTCTTTCGCGTTGATCACGGCGCGGTAAAGAAGGTCCGACAGAGCGCTCTGTTCCAGGCCTCTTTCCGTCAAGGAAGCCGCGGCCTTCTCCAGCGCCTTGAGCCACGTTTCGGCAAAGGCCGGATAGAGAGAGAAATCCTTCTGCCCGCCCGGCTTTTCGTATTCCACCAT
Organism: Verrucomicrobiia bacterium; assembly: GCA_035495615.1. Classification (NCBI taxonomy): domain Bacteria; kingdom Pseudomonadati; phylum Verrucomicrobiota; class Verrucomicrobiia; species Verrucomicrobiia bacterium. The sequence goes on from DATJFP010000002.1 coordinate 40,633, forward strand.
CAATTCCAGAAGAAACGCGCGGTAAAAATCGCTTTTCCCCGCGCTGTTGGGATCGGAGTGATCGAGCGCGGCCAGAACGCCGGCAACCTGCGCGGCTTTGTCCACGGCTTGTGCCCGAGGAATCCGTCCGGCAAAAGCCACGGGAATGTCCGTCCAATGCTCGACCTGCCGGGAAGGCCCCGCGTACAGGACATTCACGGCTTCGTCCCACATGGCATCAAGCATCGACGCAGGCGCCGAACTAATCGTTCCATCCAGCCCCCACAAAACCGGCACGGTCGAATTTTTATCCAAATTTTCGCGAGCCCGGGCCACGACTCTCTTGAAATCTTCGATCGACCGCAGTTCGGAAGGTTTTGCCCCGGCTTCCACCGCCGTCCAGAGATCGTCCGCGGGCGCGGGTTTTTCGGCTTTGCCCGGCTGCAGGCGTTCGGCGTCGTGCCTCAATCCCCTCGCGTATTCCCCGAGTCTCTGGATTCGCAGCGCTCTATCGTCCTGAGTTTGCTCCATGAAAGCGACGGCCTGCCGCATCACCGGCGCAATGCGTTCCCGCGCCGGACGCGCCAGATTCGTCTTCAAGGCAGCTTCATAAATCAGGGCAAGATTATGGTTCACGTCGTCGCTCGTATCGCGCGGAGTTTCGAGGCCTTGCACGCGATAGTGGAGGACGGCGAGAAAACGCCCGAAGGCGTTGTCGAAATTCGTATCGCTCTTCCATACCTTCTCGCCCTTTTCGTAGGCGTCATAAGCGGCGTCCTGGATAAGGCCCAGATCTTCCGGCCCTGCCCGTCTGGCCATTTCTCCAAACTCGTCGATGACATACGCCCAATTCTCGACCCGCGCTCCTTTAGCGGCCATCTCATTGGCGAGACCCTGCAAAAGGCGCACGAGTTCCGGAAACTCCGACAAGGAAATCCGGGGAATGAGATAAGCCAAGCCCGAGACCAGGCTTTTGGCGCCCGCCAGCTTTCCCGCATTCGCCGCTTGTATCGCGGCATAACCTTCCGTCCAGCGGCGCACGGCATTTTTGAGACCGTCCTCGTCCAGGCTTTGGAAAATGCGGCCCATCGCAACCATGATCAGATCGCGGACCTGCTCGGACAGCCAATCGTTTCCTTTGACCGCCTGCCAGGAAGCCATCAGCGTTTCCGTCGTGGCCGCGCGTTCTTCACCGCCCTCGTCATCCGGCAGCCCGACCAGGGCGTAGGCAAGTCCGTACCAGTAAGCGTTGAGCTGGTCTTCCGACGTCCAGGGGCGGCCGAACCGTTCGCGGATTCCCGCCATCGCGGCCGGGACATGTTCCGGCAGGATCTGGTGAAAAACGGCTTCCGTCTCCTGGCTGAAGTTGCTGGCGATCGTCGATACGGGTTCTCCGGGCTCGAGGTCTCTGACCATGTCTTGGAACATTTTGTCGAGCTCCGCCAAAGCATCGTCGGCGGTCCGGGTCCGCATCTCCGAATGCTGCGGCTCGGCATCCGCCGCCCACAGCCAAAGCGTTTCGTCAACCGTGCCTTCTCCGGGTCCGGGCTTGGTCTCGGCCGCCGGCTGCCCGCGCGTGACGGAATCGTTTTGTCCTCCCACGAATTCCGCGACTTTTCCGCGGAAAATTTCCGGCGTCGCCGAGCTTTCCGCAAAGGCCAGAAACTGGGCAAAACGCGCGGGCATTTCCGCCGTGTTGGTCTTCGCGCCTTCCAAAGCCGGGAAAAGAGCTTCGGCCAGCATGAGCTCCACGAAACGATTCGCCATGCTTTTCTCGATTTTGCCCTTTTGCATGAGAATGCCGGCAAGGACGTGGACCATGTAACGCCGCGCTTTGTTCTCCTGCTTTCCGGTGGGCGAACCTTCCATCTTCCGCCAGGCTTCGAAAATGGCGTCGACGTACGGCTGCAGATCCGACAGTTCGGCGATGGAGAGGGCGCGGCCCAGCACGAAAACCAAAGCGCTGCGGGCCTTGTGGGCTGGCGCCGCAATCCCGTCAATGGACGTCAGAAGATCTTTCAGGACCGGGGCCAAGCCGGCCATCGCTTCGCGGAAACGGACTTCCGCGTCTCCGTCGATCGGCGGATCCGTCATAAGATTTTTGAGAACCTCATGCGCCGCTTCGTAAAATCCGAAATGCGCTTCGGTCTCTCCGCGCATCCGGAAAAGCACGCGCCCCAGGGCCGCGGCATAGTCCGCATAGGCGTCCTTCCCGAGCGCCTTCACGCTTTCCGACAGCGCGAATGCGAGCCCGCGGCCCGCCTCAGCCGCCTCCACCGATCCACCGTCGAGCTCTTCCAGTTTTTTCAAAATACTTGCCGACAAATCCACGCTTGCGAACGGAAGGCTCGACAGCGATTGATACAGGGCATCGCCCAGGGCGGCCAGTGCTTTCAACCCTTCGGGTGTTTTGGCATCGGTTCTTCCAAGGGCCTCGGCAAAAATACGCCCGGGCTCGCCCTTCACTTCGTCGCTGGGCCCGAAGGCATGCGCTCCGGCTTCGAGCGCTTCCGCAATGCCTTCCACAACGACAAGGTCGGCAGGCGCTTCCGCGAGCAGCGCGAGAAGCCGTTGATATGCGTCCCGCTTTCCTTCGCCGCTCAGGCTCCGGCCCAAAATCAGCGGCAGGGCCTGGGCCGTTTCGCGCCGGAACGCGGCTTCGGCGGGAGAAGCTCCTTTGTAAGTCTCGAGGTCCTCCACCAGCACCCGGCTCGTTACATTGTAAATTTCGGGAATGAGTTTCGTCGTCTTTCCGGACTCTTTCAGCACGCGCAGAAGGCCGGACCGCGCCCGGAAAGAAAGCTCGCTGCGGTCCTGCATGCGTTTTAACTGCGCCGTGGCCGCCGCGATCGCCTGGCGCAGCGTAGTCTGCGCCTGCAGATCCTTTTCCCGGACGGCCGTGCCCGTCTGTCCGGGGTGCTCCTTGAGAGCCTCGACAGCCTCTTCGGCCCGGAGGGACAATTCAAACGCGATTGCGAGACGCGTGCGGTGCGATTCCTTGTCCTCTTTCGTAACCGCTTCCAGCGCGAGCACGAGCTGCGAAGCATCCATGCGCGAGTAGGGCGTGGCCTTGACGTCTTCGTCCTCATCTCCAAAAATTGCGGCCCTGAGCTCGTTTCTTCTCCGAGTCCAAATACCGTCATCGGGCACGGCATCTTCGGAGACACCTCCGGATTTGCCGGACAGCCGGGCCATGTCGTCCTGCAGCTTTTTCAGATAGTCGCCCAACTTCCGTCCGCGCGACTCCGCATCCGCCGCGGGCCCCATTTCATGCAGCAAATCTTCCCATTTTCCGGCATAAGCAAACAGGCCGACAGCCTTGTCCGTGTCCGGCGGCGCGGCGACTTTCGAAAAGAGGGAGCGCGCGGAAGGCAAAATCTCGTCTTCCTGCACTTCATCCAGGCCGAGATCGGCGGCAAGCATGCGCGCCAGCGTTTCCGGGATGCCGCTTTTCAAGGCCTCGGCATTTTTCCGCGACGCGTCGAGCATGAAACCGCGCGCGAGAAGCCGCTCGTCTTTGCCCATGGAGGCGTAAGCATACCCCAGGATATCGACGATCATGACCATGTCCGGAGAAGCGAGCTGCTTGTCCAGGTCCGTCATGATCTGCCGCATCTGCGCCAGGGCCCAATTTCCGGCGCGGCGCAGCACCTCCGGGTCCCTGTCCGTAAGCGTAAGCGCATAAGAGAGTCCGTTCGCGATTTCCGCACGGGCGATTTCGGCCTTGGACCGGTCCGCGGACATTTTTTCGAGGAGGCTGATCATGCGCGCCGTAAGCCCCGGAATGGACGGATGATTTCCCGCATAACGCAATCCCAGGTTCACAAACCCCGCAAGAAGGCCGAGCTTCTCCTCTTCCTTCCAGTCGCCTTTTGCCGCGGCCTGTTCCACGGCCGTAAGCGCTGTGTCGGAGGCGAGGAGGGCCAGGTCATGATCCCCAAGGTTCATCACCAGGCCATTCACATATTCCACGGTCAGCTCCGATTGCCCGGCATAGCCGGCAGCCTTCGCATCGAGGGCTTGCAGGGCGCCGATTTTCCGCCTTGCCAAACTCTGCGCATTCAGATCGTGCGCGCGGCTTGCGAGCTGCCGCACGACGCTGAGCAGCGTAGGATGCAAGGACGCGTCAAGCGCCGGAGGATTTAGCAGGAGGTCATCCAGGAACGCTTCATACTTTTCGCCGGGCAGCTGCGGCACCAGGTTGAGCAGTTCCCGCAGCAGCGCGTTTTGCTGCTCGACCTTTCCGGCCCCCGCTTCGCGCAGGCTCCGGACGATTTCCGCAGCGCGCATTTCGGCGTGCAGCCAGACGCCGTCATCAGGCGCCGGCTTTTCTTCGGCCTTGCCGGTCTGGCGGTTGAGTTCGTCGCGCAGCGTCCCGGGAAGTTCCGCAAGCCTTTGACCGCGCACCTGGGCGGTGCTGGCTCCCTTAAAAATCGCGATAAGGTTCGGCATGAAGTTATCCATCGCGAAAGGCGTTTTCTTGCCGTCATCCGAAGTCACGGCGAAAATCAAAGCCAGCTGCTCAAGAATTTTATCTCCTTCACCGCCCTCGCGCAGATTCTGCTCGTCCACGAAAGCCTGCATGTAGGCGGTCGCAAGCCCGACGCGCATGAGCTGGGCATCCTTGGTCGTCCCCCGGACACTTTCAAGCAGGTCTTTGAGCTCCGCCATCATCGCGATCCGGTCCTCGCGTCTGAATGCCGGCCGCGCCACGATCTTTCCCAGCCCTTGAGCGGCCTGACGCAGGGTGAGCTCGTCATAGCCGGTCCCCTTTACCGCCTGCAGGAATTCGACATGGGCATCGGCGAGCTTTTTGAGATCGGCGCCCGACATCCGGATCGACATGTCGGCCGTGAACGCGATCAATTCTTTCGTGCGGTTCATGTTCGCCGGCGCGAGTTTGATTTGTTCCAGAAGAAAATCCAGGGCCCCGCTCAGATCGGATTCCGGCAGGCTCCGCTTTCCAAGCTCGACAAGCGCACGCAGCCAACGCTGCCGGGTGTAGGGCGCGGAGTCGCCTTCGATTTTGCCAAACGCCTTGCGAATGACCGCGAGGAGCCCGGGATATTCCAGGTTCGAGCCGTCCACGACGCTGCCGTGATAAAGCAGGTTTGCTTTCGCCATGGCGTCGAGCACATTCCCCCAGCGGCCGATGTCCCTGGCGCCCTCACGGAAAGAATCGCGGCCGGAGATGGAATCGAGAATGGCCTCGTAATCTTTGACGAACGCCGCGCCGAACTTTACAGGATCGGGATCCTCGCTTTCATAAGCCGCTTGATACAAGGCTTCCGCGAGTAAATATTCCACGTCCTCAGTCACCGGCACGCCCTGCCGGCCCTGCATGTACATCTCCATCATTTGCCGCGGCGTTTTGCCGGCAAAAGGATTGTTCTCTTCGGTCCTCAGTTC
>DATJFP010000003.1 GCA_035495615.1 Verrucomicrobiia bacterium
ATTCTGGGAACGGACCTTCGAAGTGTTTTGACGTCGCAGTTCACAGGCACCTTCCCTTTGCTGAAGCAGTGGGCTTCCGACCTTGACAGCTTGCGCGAATCCTACGCCTCCATGGGAGAGGGGCTGGTGGACACGCTAAAAAAAATGGGTGTGGCGATCGATCTCGAAGGCGCGGCCGAAGAAGAAATTCCCGCGCGTATCCAGGCCGCGGTACGGACGTTTCTATCTTCCGAGTCCGCGGCCGCGGAAGCGCTGGTCCGCTTCATTCTCGAAGCCGAAAGCGTCACAGACGACGAGCTGCACGGCATTTCGCACGCGGAGATCGCGGCCTGGCTCCTTCACGGGACGAAAGCTGCAGATGCCGGGGAGCGGGTGTCCGCGCTGCTGAGCGAATTGGCCGCGGCTCCGGACAGTCTGGACCTTTGGAAAGAAATCGGACGCGCCGTGCGCACAAAAGGTTTCCAGCTCGATCCCGCGCAGGCAACGGCGCTGCTCGCAGCCTTCCAGAGCATGAACATTCCCGCGCTCGATAAAGAAGCCCGGCCGCGCACGGATCCCGAAGTCAGCCGGCACGCGGCGAAAATGGCGGTCTTCCAATCCAAAGTCAACGCCACGGCCCAAATGTCGGTGCGCCCCAAGGCCCTGATGCAGATCGGCGAAGTATTAAGCAAGGCCTTGATCGCGGGACTCGCCAAAGAAGATCTGGGGCGGATTCTCGGCGCGTGGGCCGGCGGGATCCTGGGGACGGTTTCTTCCGGCAAGAGCGTCGAACCCCATTTCCGGGCGCCTGAAGCGGAAGGCGTTCTTGGGGGCATGCCCGCGTTTACTTCCATCCTGACTGATCATAACCGCGCCAAAGCCTTTTTCGAAGTCCTTTCCACCCTGCGTGTCGTGCTCGGCGAAAAGAAAACGGAACAAAATAATTTTGAAATCCCCCTGGGCGGCAATTTGTCCGTGCGGGTCGACACGGGATCTTACCGCCGGTTCATCGTGATCGAACGCGACGGAGCGGGCAAAGCCACGGCCGTGCAGATCAAGATCCCGGGAGAGCTGAAACAGAAACTCGAAGTGCACGACGGAGATTATACGGTCTCGGAGGCCTTTCGCGGGCTGCCAGGCCTGGAGGGGCGCTACCAGAGAACGCTCCTGGCCCTGGATTACGACCATGATATTTACGGGCTGTACGGCATGAGGTGGGATTCCTCCCAGGAAGATTTTCCGTTCCGCGTCGTGATCTCCAGCTATGACCTGTCACGCCACGCCACGACGAGCCGCCTGAACGAATACGTGAGCGCGCACAAGGGCGAAGTCGAGCCGGCAATCGCGGAAAACATCGCGCGCCAGGTCTCGGAGCTGGCTTTCGGCGGCGTCGTCGCCAACGGCTGGACCGGCGGCCGGGATCTCGTGCATCTGCAGAATTTCGAGATTACTGAGAATCCAGACGGGTCGGTGACGGTCGTCCTCACGAACGATTTCGGCGACTTCAAGCAAATCAAAAGCACCGAGGACCTCGCGTCGGTCGAAACCACCTACTTCCGTCTTCAGGAGGCCCTCCGCGAAATGAATCCCGCGGCCGAGACCGACCAGATCCTGAGCGAGGCCGCCCGCGCCGCCGACGAGAAACTGAGCGCCGTCAAACAGGCGATTCATCCCGAAGCCAAGCCGGAGCTGCGGACCGAAGCGGAAGAACCGGAGGCCGGGAAAGCCGTGACCGAAGCCGAGGCCGTCGCCAAAAACACGGCCGAGTTCAAGGACTTCCTGCTGAAGCTGAGAATCGTGAAGCCTGAGGAGATGGATTGGATCGATCTGCGGGTGGAGTCGCCGATTCCTGAGAGTATCAAGGACGAATTTTTCTTCAGGACCAATTTGGTTCCGGAAATGCTGAGCAATGCGATCCGGAGCACGCGCCTGGGATACCGGCTGAACGGCGGCCGCGCTTTGCCTGCGGAGAAGAAAATAAATTTTCTCGTGAAGATCGAGAATGGAAGAATGATTCTCGAGGCGACCGACCACAGCTATGGCATTCCGGAAGACCGCCTCAAGGTGCTGGGAAAGCAGCCCGTGGAATCCACTTTGGGGGGCGGCGGTTTCGGCATGCTCATGCTGACGAACATGATCCAGCAAAAAGGCGGCACCTTCGAGATCAAGTCGCGGTTTACGGAGAATGCGGTTGAAGAAGGGCTGGCGCCTGTCCCCGATGCGAATTCTTTTACCACACTGAAAGCCGTGGTGCCCCTGGACAAAATGGGCTATATCAAGCCCGCGGCGGATCAGGCCAAGTCCGAACTCCGGACTGAGGAAGAAAAACTAAAAGGGGACAAGCCGGTTGAAAAACTGGTTCCGCGGGACGAGAGCGCGGTTCCGGAAGCCCCGCTGGAAGATTACACGGGACATAACGCCTTTCACCAGCTGACCGCTCCGGTAAACGAATACAAGCAGCCGGCCCCGGCGCCCGCTCCGGCTGTGAAGCGGACTTCTTTTCGGATTCCCGCGCGTCTGACGCGCATCCTCACGGCAGGGCTCCTTGGCACCGTGCTTTTGACCACGCTGTCGAGTTTCAATTTTCCGGTGCGGCCGTTCCGCGAACAGTCTCTCCAGGAAAAAATGAAGCACCGGCGCGGCTACGAGAACATCTCGGCCATCGCCGCCGACCTGCGCGGCCCGCTCATCCGCGACCTCTACCATGATTTTTACCGCCAGAATCCGGACCGGCATGAATTCATGCCCAGGAACTACGACGAATATCTCAAGGCGCTCACCGAGTACGAAGCGGATTTTCCGGGGCTTTCGGGCAATCTGAAAGATGCTTTCGACACGGGCCTGGACATCATCCGGAAAGAAAATCCCGCGGAATACGAGACGTTCCGCGCGCTCTTTCCCAATTTCAACGGCATCATCGTCGTTGAAAAACTTCCCCACGGCCGCATGGCGGAAATGCATCCTCAATACGGCTTGATGCTGGTGACGGAAGATTTCTTGGGCGACGCTTATTTCAAAGCCAAAGACGAACGGCGCGACGCCATGGAAACCCGCCTCATCCTCTCGTCCCTTCTCATGCACGAGATGAAGCACCTGGCCAACGGGCAGAGCCGCTTCTTCGAGGAAATTCCCGGGGACGAGAGCGTCCATGCCATGGACGAGGAGAGCGCCTATTACCTCCAGACGCGCATTTCCATGGACGACACGGCCGCGGCGCCGCTCACGCTTCTCCGGGAATATTTATTCTCGGCGCACATTAAGGACGCTTACTACCAGGGCTATTTTGCGCGCCTTGCGATCAACCACGAGGATGCGATCAACGACCACTCGATCGCGGCGAAAAAACCCGAAGAAGTGCAGGCTTACCTGTCGCACAAAATGATGAACATGGTCGACCTGGCCTTGAATGCGCACAAAGCCGGCGTGAAGATCGAATTCCTCGCCGTTCATCCCGCGGGTTACGGGCAGACCAAGCTCTGGAACATGGAAGTCCTGGAAGACGGCAAGCCGGTCCGTTATTGGGTGCCGATGAAGTACGACGCGGGCAACAAGGCCGTGCTGCAGCGCATGCAGGGCACGGTGAAGGGCACGCAATACCAGGAATCGAAATATTTCGAAGGCCTCGAATACCTTCGCGAACCCGAAGCGCGGTTCGTCATCGCGCCGCCGGTGGAACGGCCCAGCACCCGCCAGCTCGCGGCGCAGCGCGCGGTCGCGCTTCCGGACGTGCGGCGGCAGAAAGTGGACGACCGCGGCAAGGCGATCATGGACGGCCTCATCCGCGACGTTGAAGCGGGCGGCAAGCGTTTCCAGCGTCCGGAGCTTCGCACGGGCCCCTCGGCCGCGGCCCCCGCCTTTGACGCGCGCGTCGAAGCGGAGCGGAACGTGCTGTGGAATGCGCAGCGCGGCTTCACGTCCTCGGATCCCGGCGTTATTGTCGATACGTACATCGCGCTGCAGGAGGGTTTGTTCCGCCTGTACGAAAAATCGCTTCCGAAGCTGCTGGAACATCCCAAGTCCGGGCCGCTCGTCAAAGCCCTTGCCGAACGGACCTTGAACGACGTGACCTCGATTCTGACCTCGCTGGGCGAGGCCGAGGGGACCGACAGCTATCTCGTCTGGGCTCCCATCCGGGAAAAAATTCAGGCGGGAACCGCGTTGGACGCGGCGGATGTCGAGGTCATCCGCCAGGCGCTGACCCGGACGGACAACAATCCCATCGACGGTTATTTCCGCGCGCTCGACGACTTTGCCATGGAACTGCACCTGGAATCCTGGCTTTCTCCGACCGACGACAAATCCAGTTTTTATTCCAAAGGCCCGTTCCAGGATACGGCCCAGGGAACCTACGAACGCTTCGCGCTTCCGCTCGAAGGCCTGGAAGCGGCGCTGCCGCGCATGGGCCGCGCCGGAAATCTCACCGGCAAATCCCTGATCTTCAACAACGGCGATTACGCCTTTCACGACCTGATCTATTACCTCACCGGACCCGAGGGGAAAAGCCATGCGCTGGTTGTTTCTCCGCATCTGTCCGCTCGGAATAAAGAGTTGCTGCAGGGGCTCGCGGATCGGGGGCAAGTCCTGGCCGCACCCGCTCCGGATTTTTCGAATGCCGCCAAAGCGGACATCGTGATCGTCACGGACGAAGACCTGCCCGCGCTGGCCCAGGCCCTGCGCGGCGACCCCGGCTTTCTCGCAGACAAGACGCTCGTCGTGCATTCCCGCGAGCGCACCGAGGCCGGAGAAGAGGTCATGAAGCTTGCCCAGGAGCGCGGCATGAAACGGTACGAAGTTCATGAGCTGGGGCAGTCGCTGGTTTCGCCGCTCGGCATGCCGCGCGAGGCGGCCCTGCTGAATCTCGATCCCGGTGACACGCTCGGCTCGAATCTGGCGTTTGTCCGCACCTTCGGCGGATTCATGGACAGTCATGCGTTTCTTGAAGCGCTGCTCCGCGTCCAGGACATTACCGAATTACCCCCCGCGTCAAGCCTGCCCGAGGGTTTTCAGGCGCATAGTTTCGGCGATGTCGATGCGGCCATAGACAACCTGACGGAACAATTCCTGGGGCTGATGGCAAAAATCGAGCGCCTCGAAGCGTCGGTCCCCGCCGGCTACGTCATGCCGCCGGATGTGCAGGCTAAATTCGAAGCGGCCAAGGCTGAGGCCGGCCGCGCCACTTCCGAGCTCCAGACAACACGGTTTTTTGCCCACACCCGCGCTTTTAATCCGGCCACCGAGCTAGCCTCGGCAAGCGCCCGGGTCCGTCCGCTGCAGCGGCTCCTGGCACATCTCAATCTCAGGATCGCGCAGGATTTTCCGTCCTTCCGCGCCCGTCTTGAAGAAGAAGTCACGGAAGGTCATGCCGCGGCCAGCGCCCCGGTCGCCGACAAAACGGGCGCCCTTCCGCAGACGACGGTCGTGACCAACAGCGCCATGGCCGGGATCCGGACTTTGAAAGATGTGGTCCAGCGCATGAGCGGCAAAGGCATGCTGATCGGAAAGAACGCGTATTACGAAACCGGTTTTCTGGTGGATGCCGAAGTCACGCCTTTTCCGCGCGCGGAACGCGTCGACGAACGGGACATCGCGGGCATGATCGAAAAAGTTCTTGAAGGTAAACACGACGCGCTTTTCCTCGAGCCGCTCGCGAACGCGATTTCCAAGCCTTCCGAAGCCGCGGTCCTGAAGGCCCAAGGCAAGGAGAAGTCGGATTTCCCGGCGTTCGACCTCCAGGCGATCCTCCGCGAATTTTCGAATGTCCAATTCAAGGAGCCCTTTTTCCTGATCCTGGACGTGGCGGTGTTCGGCCCCGCGTTCCGTTTGTCGGATTACCTGAAGGACGTGCAGCTGCCCAAGAACCTCAACCTCGTGCTCGTGCGCAGCTCGCAAAAACTCGATCAGCAGGGCCAGGAAATGGCGTCGCTCGGCGTGCTCAACATCATCTCCAGCAAAGGCACGGACCAGCAGGCGCTTCTCGCGCGGATCCTGCAGTCGCGGGAGCAGGGCGGCGCTTACCCGTCCGTCATGCAGCTGGCCTATCTCGCGTCTCTCGACTACAACCTGGATGAGGGCACGGCGCGGACGCGGCTGATCCATCGGAATACGGCCGAAGTCGCGCGCTTCGTGCAGACGCTGAAAAACAAAGAAGACGTCAAGAAGCAGGGGCTTGATTTCGAACTCTTCTATCCCGGGCTCGAAGGGACGGTGGAAACGGGCGGGCATCCCGACCACGAAATCGCGGTCCGCAATTACGGGGACATGACCGGTCCGTTTTTCCTCATGCGCCTGCATTTCCCGGATCCGGGCAACGACACGTTTTTGCCCGCGCTGCGCAAGGCGCTGACAAGGCGCGGCATCATCAACCACCAGCGCGCGAGTTTCGGCTTCAACCACATTTCACTCGATGCGATCTACCCCAATTCCACGGACCAGGTCTTCCGCATCGCGCTCGGCACGGAATCGCCCGAGCAGATCGCGCTCATCAAAGCCGCCTTCGAGGACGTCCTCGGCGGCCCCGCGTATCACGAAACGCTCGAAGGCATTGCCCGGGGCAAGGCCGTGATGGAACAGATCAAGAGAGTCATGGACAACGCGATCGCGGAAAAGGAAACCCGGCCCGAGCTCCGGACTTCGAGTCCGGAGGGTTTTCTCAGTGCCGGGCTTAAGGAAGCCCGGCCCGAGCTCCGGTCTGAAACCGCGAAGGAAGCTCCGGTGCCGCGCGCGGAGATGCGTCCGGGACAATCTCTGGCCCCCACGCTGAATGTGATCGAGGGCATGGTCGGCCCCGAAATCACGGCGCGCGTCACGACGGTGCTTCCTGTCGTTGCCGCAGGAGACCAGATCGGGGCCCGGGAAGAACTCCTCCGGCGCATGGCCCAGATTTATCCGGGGCTGCGTGAGGAGGCCGTCGAAAAATTGCAGGCTGCCGCGGCCGCGGTCGGCACCGAGGAAATCGGAACGCCGGCGGCTCTCGAAAAACTTTTCGAGGCCCTGGCCGATTACATGCCGGAAACCCCGGGCCTGAGTTCTCCTTTTTCGCTCTACAACCACAAGGTCCCCGGCATTCCGGTGCTGCGCGTCGTCGTGCAGCGCATGGGCAAGGACGGACCTCTGGCCCGCTATGTGACGGCGAGCGGCATGATCGTCGCCAATTCCGACCGTTTCAATAACCGGGGCTACCGGACGGAAAAAGGGGACACGGCCGTGCTCAGAGCCGTCCGCGAGCTGACCGTGATCCACGACATCGACACCCGATCGGGTTTTCATGCGGCGCCCGGGAAAATTTTGTCCTCGGTGCATATGCCCGGATTTCTTTACCGGTGGGCGCAAAAGTCCTCCTGGGCCAAGCGCCTGGCCGCGCGGTACGCGAGCGCCAAACTCTTTTTCCTGGCGCGCTTGGAAGGGTTCTTCGAAGGCTGGATTTATCACAACTATGTCCTGCGCGATGAGTATTCGCATATCCTCGGGCGGCGGGTGTATCCGCTCTTTGCGCCATTTGTCTTTCTCCGCGCGCTGGTAAGCGCCGCGTTGTTTTCGGACCGGGCTCCCCGGGACGATCAGTCCTGGATTCCCGTCTCCGAAATGGACGCTTCGGATTTCTGGACTTTCCTGGCGAACAAGCAGATGCTGCACACCCGCTTTATCGAATTTGGCGAACGGGAAGAGGCTTACAAGACCTACTATCCCTTTCTGACCCGGGAGCTGGAAGGTCTCAAGAACGCCATGGTGCCCGGCTACCAGGGGTCGATTTGGGAACTCCTCCAGCGGATGCCGAACCGGGATTGGCCGCTGCATCCGGCGATTCCGGTTGAAGCGGCGCGCCTGCTCGAGGTGCATCGGGAAACGGCGGGCGAGGAGGGCCGGCTCATCCGTCTCATCGCCGTCAGTCTTTTGGTCGAAAACGGGCTCTGGCAGGGATCGTCTGCGCAGATCGTTCCCGCGCTGCAGCAATTCGTCCGCCACAGTCCCGACCTGGTGCAGCGCGTGCAGTTGATCACGGACAATTTCTTCGGCCATCCCCAGCCCCTGCAGAGCCGCGGCTGGTCCTCGGAGTATAACCGCCACTTCGACACGTTCGTCAACGAGCTGGTCACGGAAGATCCCCAGCACACGGTGCTCAAATTCGGCATCCTGGCCGGCGCCGACAGCGTTCCGGTGTTCCTGCAGAAATACTACGAAATCGTGACCAAATTCGGTTCCATCCCGCATTCACCGCAGACCCGCGTGCGCGCCGTGCCGGTTTTCTTCAAAGAAAACGGCGAGCCCATGAGCGCGGCTGAGCTCGAAGCGCTCTTCCGCGACGATTCGACGCTTACGCCGGAAAAAGACTACGGCATTTTGAAAGACGTCCAGTTCCGCAAAGTCGAGGATTTGACCGCGGCCGCGCGCAAGGCCTATTACGGGGAAGGCGCGGACAAGATCCCGGGGCTTACGCTTCCTGAAGGCGACGCGGCCCGCGATACGGCGCTTCTGACCGCGCCGTCCACCGGTTCTTCCGCGGCGTTCGCGGAAGCGGCGGGCGAGGCGCGTCCGGGCGCTCTCTATTTCGACATGGTCAGCGAACGCGCCAAGCGCTGGCTTGTCATCGCCTACCTCATGTACAACGAAAAGCACAAGGATTCGACGCGCATTCCCACGCAGGTCGACGCGGCCAACCGGCGCTTCGCGGAAAAAGTCGACCATGCCGTCGCGTCCAAGGGCGCCGCGAATCCATTTGCCGGCCAGTACGTGCACGGCATCCGGGCGACGCTGAGCCAGCAGATGGAGGACAAGTATGTCAACGTCGACGCGGTGCGGTACATCGTCAACCAGGAAAACCTGCCGACGGAAGCTCTGGGCTTGAAATCCGACCGGGATTATTTCCCCATGAACGTGGACCTGAGCAGGCTCGGAGAAGGCGCGACGCTCGCTGACCTCGTCGGCGAGTCGACGTCCGCGGGATACGGCGACGTCCTGATTTTATACGACCGGGACCGCCTGAAAAATGGCGACGACGGCATCTTCAATCCTGTCAGCGCGAACCGGCCCACGAATCCCGATCACGAGCTGGTGTTCATGGTCCTGCCGCGCAGTTTCGTGAACGGCATCATCGTGCGCGATTCGCGCAAGGCCGGAGAAACGGGACCGAATGCCGAAGCCCTGGAAAGTATCCGCCAAATTGTTGTCGAGGGCGGCTTTTACGTTCCCGTTTTCGACATCCGGGGAAAAAATCTCTTCCCGCCGGCCGAATATGACAAGCGCCGGCGCGAATACGAACGCCAGCTGATTTCCGAGCGCATCGTGGACAAGCTCGACATCACGGGAGAGCAGCTCGGTTCGAATCCGGGCGGCGCGACGATGTTCGGCGGCGTCCGGTATTACGCGAAAACCTCGCGCACGGATGAAAACCAGCTGCGTCTTGAATACCTCGCGGACCTTTTTTACCGCGACCTCGGCATTCCGACGCCGGACAGCCTTCTGGTTCGCATCCGCAACGGCGCCCTCTACCGCCTCTCGCAGTGGCTGGAAGGAGAAAACGGAAAAGGCAATCTCAGCAGCCGCTTCATCGGCGACGTCCTGATGGCCAACGGCGACATCAGCGCCAACAGCGGAAATTTCATGCAGCTCCCCGTCGGCCTTACCGTCGCGCCCGATAACGGCAGCGCATTCTTTTTCCGCGCAGGAGGCAAGCGCAAAGGCACAGACCGCAGTTTACCGTTCGCAGGCGACAACGACAACGTAAAGGCGACTGTGGAGATGCTGGAAGGCGCCTATTTCAAAGGCATGAGCGGCGAACAGAAAAAGGCGGCGATCCAAGAGCAGCTGCGCATCCTCGACGAGCGCTTTACGGACGAAGCGATCAACACGCGCATCGACCAGGTCCGGTATCAAAGCGAGCTGGACGGCGAGACCGCCGAGGACCTGAAGCTGATTCTCAAGCAGCGGCGCGACGCCCTGTTTAAATATTACGAGTACACGAAGAAGGCCGCGGCGGCGACGAAGTTTCCCAGCGATTTTATCAAAGCTCTCCAGAATCCGCGGGCGGTTGCGGGAGGCAAAACGTTTGACCAGGTTGTCGCGGAAAACATCCCGGCCTGGAGCCGCATCGTGGGCAAGCGGCAGCACAACGGCGAAGTGCTGTCTGAGCACATCCAGAACGGACTCGTGAGCCTGACCGGCCTCGACGCGGAATACGGCAACATGCTGAACGATAAGGGCGAAAAAACGCTGGCGCTGCTCGCGCTTCTCTTCCACGATCTGGGCAAGCCGGTGTCGGCGGCGGGCACGCCCGCGGAACGCGACTTCGATCATGCGGCGGTGTCGGCCATGATCGCACGGGACGCGCTTTCGAAAACTCAATGGCATCTCGGCACGGCTTTCATCGAGGAAGTTGCCTGGGTCGTCGCCAATCACAGTTTCGTGACGGACCGCATCCGCCAGGACCGGTTTCCGCACGCACGCGCGGAAACCGTGGCCCAGGAGCTCGTGGCCCAGCTTCCCAAAGGCATTTCCGCCGCGCGCGCGGACCGGATGCTGCGCCTTTTGCGCGCGGTGAACAAAGGCGATGTGCTCGTCGAAGTTCCGGGACCTTTTGCCGCGGTAGAATCGAAATTCAACAACGTGTTCGCCTTCGCCCGCAATCTGGCCAAGCGCGCCGAGCTCCGCGCCGAGGAGGAGGAGAAGAAGCCCGAGTTTACTTTGAAACCGGTCGAAGGGACGTCCGACGTTTTTACGATCGAGGGCGAGATTCCCGCCGGCCTTCCGGCATCCTCTCCCGCGGCCATCCCGGCGCCGATCACGGACCGAAGCGTGCTGGATCCGGAAAAGGTCAACAAGGCCGGCGAAGAAGAAATCCGCGCCGGGCGCGCGCCGCTCGGGGTTTATCTGCCGACGCCCGAGAACAATGCGACGCTGGCGGATTTCGACAGGAGCGCCGACGGGCAATTTGTTTACGTTTACCGCGGCCTGGGAGATACGACCGTCGAATACGTGCGGGAGGATAAGAGCGCTCATCAATCCGCGGCCGCGCGGGACGGGAAAAGCAAAGAAGACGCTTACAAGGTTTTCGGCGCCACGCCGATCGATGCGGTCAACTACACCATGAATTTTTTTGTCGGCGGCGATGCGACGCTCCATACGACGGTGCGCGCGGAAATGGCCCGCGGATCCGCGGCAAACGGCGTTGTCGTGACTTACCGGATCCCTGTCGACTGGATCGTCCAGGAAAACAACCGGCCCGCGGTCGCCAGGATCAACACGACCGAAGACGAAGCCGCCTTTTATTACGGGCTTCCCGAAGAATTCGTCTACCGGGTGGATGCGGCCGAAGACTTCAAAGAGCAGGGGCCCCGCGGAGAAATGCGGGCCGCGGC
>DATJFP010000004.1 GCA_035495615.1 Verrucomicrobiia bacterium
GCTTGTCTGGCTGCGCGCGCGGAGTTCCAAGATCTGACCCAGAAGGACCAGCACGGTAATGGCCGCGGCGACTTCGAAATAAACTTCGATGTGTCCATCTTCGCCGTGGAACGACGAAGGAAAAATGCCGGGGCAAAGCACGGCCGCTGCGCTGAAAAGGTAAGCCGCACCCGTGCCCATGGCAATCAAGGTGAACATGTTGAGGCTGCGGTGCCTGAGCGACAGGGCCGCGCGCTCGAAAAAGGGCCAGCCGCCCCAGGCAATGACCGGGGTGGCGAGTAAGAACTGGATCCACGGGAACCAGGAGGCGTGCATCAACGGTGAAAGGAACGGCAGCATGCCTCCCATGGCGCCGGCCAATAACGGCAGCGTCAGAAGAAGGCTGATTCCAAAACGCCGCGCCATGCTTTCCAGCTCGGTATTTTTTTCCTCCATTTCTCCGCCGGAGGCCTTAAGTTCCAAGGCCATGCCGCATTTCGGACAAACGCCGGGGGAAGAGCGGGCGATCTCGGGGTGCATCGGGCAAGTGTAAGCGGGCGAGCCCGCGGGAATTTCTTTGGGCTCGAGCGCCATGCCGCATTTGGGACACGCTCCCGGACGCTTCTGTTCGATTTCCGGGTGCATGGGGCAGGTATAACCGGCGCCCGGTTTCTTTTCCGCGCCTGAATCGCCGTGACAGCAATGAGGCATGGCGTCCTCCTTTTTATTCTTCAACGCCGGCTTTTTTGTGACGAGCGTTTTCCGAAAGCGCCCGGCTTTTCCACAAGGAGAAAAGCGCGGGATAAACCAGGAGCTCTAAAATGAAAGAGCTGATAAGCCCGCCGACCATGGGCGCGGCAACCCGTTTCATCATATCGGCACCCGTGCCGTCCGAGCCCATGATCGGAAGCAGGCCTACAAGCGCAGCCATGACCGTCATGATTTTCGGCCGCACGCGCTTGACCGCGCCATGGACAATGGCCTCGTCCAAATCGCTTTTGGAATTCATCCGGCCTTCGCGCACGGCGTCATTGTAGGCCAGATCGAGATAGAGCAGCATGAAGACGCCTGTTTCCGCATCAAGCCCCATGAGCGCGATCATGCCCACCCAGACCGCGATTGAAACATTGTAGCCCAAAATATAAAGGAGCCATACGGCGCCGACGAGGGAAAACGGCACGGCAAGCAGTACAATGCCCGTCTTCACCGCGGATTTGGTATTCATGTAAAGCAGCAGCGCGATCAGGAACAGCGTGAACGGCAAAACGACCTTCAGCCGCTCCCGGACGCGCTGCATGTTTTCGTACTGCCCGCTCCAAACAAGGTGATAGCCCGACGGCAGGGAAACGCCGCGCTGCACAATGTCCTTGGCTTCTTTCACGAAGCCGCCGACGTCACGGCCCGCGATGTCGATGTAGACATAACCCGCGAGCATGCCGTTCTCATTGCGGATCATGCCCGGCCCCTCGACTTTCCGGATGTCGGCAAGGAGCGACAGCGGGACTTTCTTCCCGTCCGGCATGGAGATCAGGATCCTCTTCAGCGCGGGCAGGTTGTCGCGGAAATCGCTGAGATAACGGACGAGGACCGGATAACGCGCGCGGCCGTCGATCACGGTTGTTGCCGTCTCGCCGCCGACGGCGGTCATGACCATCGATTCCGCGTCTGCCACGGTCAGCCCGAAATGCGCGAGATGCTCGCGCTTCAGGTTGATGTCGAGAAAGTACCCGCCGGCCACGCGCTCGCTGTAAGCGCTTCGCACGCCGCGCACGCCGCCGAGTGTTTTCTCGAGCTCCTCGCCGATTTGCTGGATTTGGGTTAGATCCGGCCCCATGATCTTGATGCCGACAGGCGTGCGGATGCCGGTGGACAGCATGTCGATGCGGTTGCGGATCGGCATGGTCCAGATGTTGGGAATGCCCGGCAGGCGGAGTCCGGCATCCATGTGATGCACCAGTTCTTCGTAGCTGATGCGCCGTTCCGGAAGGATTTTCCGGAGCGATTCCGCCAGCGGTGACGGCACCCAGCCGGGAATTTCGCGCGGCACTTTGCGCCACTCGCTTTTCGGCTTCAGAAGCACGGTCGTCTCCACCATGGAAAACGGCGCAGGGTCGGTAGACGTTTCCGCCCGTCCTGCTTTGCCGAACACGCGTTCGACCTCGGGAAAACTTTTCAGGATCCTGCCCTGAATCTGCAGGACCCGCTCCGCCTCGGTTACCGACATGCCGGGGAAGGCGGTGGGCATGTAAAGGATGGAGCCTTCATTGAGCGGAGGCATGAACTCCGAGCCTAGCCGGAAATAAACCGGCACCGTGACGGCGACAAGCAGCAGGGCCGCAAGAACGGTTTTTTTCGGGTGGCGCAGCACCCAATGCACCGCGGGCTCGTACACGCGGAAAAGCGCGCGGCTCACGGGATGCTTTTCCTCCGGATAGTAGCGGCCGACCAGGACCCGGTTAGCAAGCCCCGCCAGCCAGCGCGGGCGGAAGACGTAGGGATCCATGCGCGTAAACAACATGCGCATGGCGGGGTCGAGCGTGACCGCGAGCACAGCGGCAAGGGCCATGGCGAGATTTTTGCTCATGGCCAGAGGCCGGAACAGGCGGCCTTCCTGGTCGACGAGCGTGAAGATGGGCATGAACGCCGCGGCAATCACCAGCAGCGAAAAGAAAACCGACGGGCCCACTTCCTGCAGCGCGCGCAGGCGCACTTCGTGATAATCGCCTTTGCGCCCGCCCGCATCCCAGAGCTGCAGTTTTTTATAAGCGTTTTCCACCTCGACGATGGCGCCGTCGACGAGGATACCGATGGAAATCGCGATGCCCGCGAGCGACATGATGTTCGAGGTGAGCCCGAGAAAATACATCGGGATGAAAGCCAGCAGCACGGAAATGGGAATGGTCGCGATCGGCACTATGGCCGAAGGGATGTGCCAGAGGAAGATGAGGATCACCAGGCTTACGATCACCATTTCCTCGCCGAGCGTGTGCTTGAGCGTATGGATCGATTCCTTGATCAGCTCCGAGCGGTCGTAGGTTTCAACGACCTCGACGCCTGGGGGAAGGCTCGATTTGAGCTCCTCCATTTTCTCCTTCACGCGCTGGATAACGTGCAGCGCATTTTCGCCGTGGCGCATCACCACGATACCGCCCACGGTGTCGCCCTGTCCGTCGAGGTCGGTGACGCCTCGCCGTATTTCGGGACCCCAGCGCACGCTTGCCACGTGCTTGAGCAGCACCGGCGTCATGCGGTCGTCGCCCATCCGCACGACGATACTTTCGAGGTCGTGCTTGGATTTGATGTAGCCGCGCGCGCGGACCATGAACTCGAATCCGGAAAATTCGATGAGGCGCGCTCCGGTTTCGCTGTTGCTCTTGCGCACGGCATCAACCACTTCCATGAGCGAAATGTTGTAAGATTGAAGCCGGTCCGGATTGACGAGGACCTGGTATTGCTTTTCATAACCGCCGACGCTTGCCACTTCCGCGACACCGGGCACGGATTGCAGCGCGTACCGGAGATACCAATCCTGCAATGAGCGCAGGTCGCCGAGATTTTGCTTTCCGGAACGGTCGACCAGCGCGTACTGGTAGACCCAGCCCACGCTTGTCGCGTCCGGGCCCAGCTCTGTTTTCACGCCTTCGGGAAGGCGGGGAAGGATCTTGCTCAGGTATTCGAGCACGCGGCTGCGCGCCCAGTAAAGGTCCGTGCCGTCTTCGAAGATGACGTAGACGTACGAATAGCCGAAATCGGAAAAGCCGCGCACGGCTTTCACCTTTGGCGTTCCCAGCATTGCGGCCACAATGGGGTAGGTGACCTGGTCTTCCAGGATGTCGGGGCTGCGGTCCCACTTGGAATAGACGATCACCTGCGTGTCGGAAAGATCGGGGAGCGCGTCCAGCCGGATGCTGCGTACGCACCACACCGCCGAAAAAAGCGCGACGCCGGTGAGAATCAGCACCAGGAATTTATTGCGGGCTGAAAAGGCAATAATTTTCTCGATCATTGCGGATGCCGGTGCCCGCTCGCGGGCGCCGCCTCCGTTGTTTTGCCGGCCGTAAAGCCCTGCGCCGCCGCGCGGAGCCGGGATTCGGAATCGATGAGAAAAGCGGCGGAAGTGACGACGGTCTCGCCTTCTTTGAGCCCGTCGAGGATTTCCACGTAGCCGTCGCCTTCCATGCCGGTCATGACCTGCCGCGGTTCGATGCGGTCTTCGCCCTGGCCCACGAAAACGACCTTCGAAAAACCGGAATCGAGGACGGCCTCTTCGGGAACGACGAGCTTGTCCCCGAGCTCGACCTCGATACGCATGTCCACCGCCATGCCGGCCTTCAAAGCGTCGCCCTTATCGGTATCGATGCGCACGCGAAGTTTGCGGGGAAATTCGTTCAGGATGGGATCGGTCGTCCGGACCACGCCTTCGAAAACTTTCCCGGGAAGCGCAGGGGAGGCCATCATGACATGCTGCCCGGGCCTGACGAGTTCGGAATCCGATTCGTAAAGGTCCGCGTCCACCCACCCATGGCCTTGCGGAAGCTCGAGCGTCGCCGGAGAGTAGATGCTTGCGAGGATTTTCGGATCGAAGCTCGTATCCCGGATCTGCTTGAATTGTTCGTCGCTGAGCCCGGCCAGGCGCAGCTTGAGCTCGGCCAGTTCCATGAGCTTCTCCGCGCGGTCCCTGATTTTTTCCGTGGTGTTCACGCGTGATTTCCGGAAAGCGACGTAGGCCTCGCGATACTCGGTGAAGGCCGTGGCCACGTCGGGATTGTAGGCCGCATGCCCCACGGTATGCACGCTGTAAACAAGCGGCTTGATCTGCGCCTTATCCTTGGTGACGCCGATCAGCTGCTGGCGCGCGGGACTGATCTGCACGGCGGCACGGCCGTTGATGAGCCCTTCATTCGACGTTTCCGTGACGTGTACGAGCGGCATCCCGCAGATGGGGCATTTGCCCGGCTTGTCCGAGACGATCCAGGGATGCATCGAGCATTGGTAATAATCGGAAGCTGGCGCGGCGTGATCGTGTCCGGCGTGGGCGTGCTCCTCCGCCAGGCCCGCGGACGGGAAAGGCAGAAACGCGAAAGATACCATCAGAAACGCGACGAGAAACTTCATGAGACACCTCTTTCCGTAAGAATGAGAAAACGAAACGGACGCGGAAAGAGAATTCTAAATGCGCAGGACGGAGGAGAAAGCGAAGGGATCAAGGAAAGGCTGAGGCGGTGAAGACGAAAGGAGCGATGCTTCAAAATTCCGGGACACGGGCGCTTCGCGGGAAGGCGCGGCCGGAACGAAGACGTTTTGCGGCGCCGGAGAATCCGCCTTTTCCTTGAGCGCCAGCGAACCGCAATCGCGCGCGATCACGGTTTTAGAGCAGCAGGAACAGGCGGTTTTTTGGATCTTCAGCGTTCCGTCCTGAGCCATGGCCGGGCAGTGGCAGGCGAAAAGGACGGCCGGAACCAGCACCAGGAAGGCGACCAAAAAACGCGCGGTTTTCATAGAATCTCCTTAAGAGAACAGTAGCATTGGCCAGGGGCTCATGTCAATCGTGGTTTTAGCGGTCAACCGCATGGCGGCTACTAGCAAATCATAGCAAACCGCCGGTACTGCTTTGGCGTTCCTTCTCCAGGTGCTATGGTTTCAAAGTAACCAGTCTAAAGGGGGAAATTCCATGAGGCTCAAAACCGCCGCCGTTGTCCTGACGTTCCTGCTTCTTGCCTTCCTTCCTTCCGCGTTCAGCCAGGAAATGAATTCTCCGACAAAAGACGAAAGGCCCACGGTGAGAGCTGACAAAGCGCCGCCCGCCAATTTCGGGAGCTCGCGCTATACGGAAGAAGAAAACGACGTCCTTTTCCCGGCGGATCCGGCCGCGGCTTCCGCGCATCCTTCCGGCGCCATCGACGACCGCACCGTGCCGGCACCGCCACTCGCCGAAGGCAGCGGTGATCAGGCGGTAAATCCCATCGACGATAAATCCTACGTCGGCGGCATCGATGATCACTCCTTTCAGGCCGAGCCCTCGCCGAGCGCGGGCATCGACGATCTCTCGTACACGGCCGAACCTTCCCCGAGCGCGGCGAATCCGATCGACGATAAATCCTACGTCGGCGGCATCGACGATCATTCCTTCCAGGCCGAACCTTCGCCGAGCGCGGGCATCGACGATCATTCGTATCAGGCTGCACCCTCGCCGAGCGCGATTATCGATGACCATTCCTATCTGTCGGGCGCGCCGATCGACGATAAGTCCTACTAAGCCGCTTTTCTTCCTGAAAATCCTTTAGGCCGGCACCCCGGCCGCCGTATAATTCCGCATGCGATCCAAGCTCCAAAATATTTTCGGATGCGACCTCCGCTCCCTCGCGCTTTTCCGCATGGTCCTCGGCCTCCTTCTCATCGCCGATCTGGCGGTGCGTCTTCCGGACATCGTTTCCTTTTATACGGATGCCGGACTGCTCCCGCGCGCCGCGGCCATGGCTTCGGCCCTGCCCGCGGGCCGGCTTTCGTTTTATTTTTTGAACGGCAGCACGGGCTATGCGCTTGTTCTATTCGGAATTTCCGCCTTGGCCGCGCTGGCTCTTGCCGCCGGACTTTTTACGCGCGCCGCGGCCGCGGTCTCATGGCTGATGCTCATGTCCCTGCACAACCGCAACATCCTCGTCGACAACGCGTCGAGCGAGTTCCTGCGGCTGCTTCTTTTCTGGTCTCTCTTCCTGCCGATGGGGGAACGTTTCAGCGTGGACCGCTTCCTGAAGCCCGCGCCCGGCGGGCCGCAGCAGCGTGAGACTTCCGCGGCCACGGCCGCGCTGCTCGTGCAGGTGGCCTGTGTTTATTTTTTTACCGGCCTGATGAAAGCCGAGTACGAGGGCTGGCACACCGGCGCCTCGCTTGTTCTGGGCATCGCGGACGAACAGAACAGCACGCCTCTGGCGATGATGTTCCTGCAGCATCCGGCGCTCGTGGCCGCGCTCGGCCGCGGGGTGCTGTTTCTCGAGCTCGCGGGCCCTGTCCTTCTTTTCTTTCCCATAAAAAATTTATTTTTCCGCGCCGCGGCGCTCGCAGGCTTCCTGGCCATGCAGGCCGGCATCGCGCTCACGCTGAACGTCGGGCTTTTCCCCGCGATTTCCATGGCGGCCTTCCTTCCTTTCCTTCCCTCCGAGTTCTGGGAAGCACTGGGCGGCTCTTCGCATGCGAAGGAAGCACGGCGCGGCCCAACCTGGCTGGCCCGCAATTTCCTCGCGGGAATTTGCCTGGTTTACGTGCTCGTCTACAACCTGCAGAGCGTGAAGGCGCTGCATTTCCGCGTGCCGAAACCGCTGCAGATTTTCGGCCATGCGGCAGGGCTCACCCAGGAATGGGGCATGTTCGCGCAGCTGCGCGGCAACCTCAACTGGTTCGTGGCCTGGGGCCGCCTCGAAAACGGGCAGGAGATGGATTTGTGGAAAAACCGGCCGGTGAGCTGGGAAAAGCCGACCCTCATCGCTCCCACGTACCGCAACGAACAGTGGCGCAAATACCTGAACACCACGACGAAATATTATCCCCGGCAGCTGCGCTACTTCACCGCGGATGCCTGCCGCGCCTGGGACGCGAAACATGGGGAAGGGGAAAAGCTCCGCGAAGCCGCGCTTTATTTTTTGACGCGTCTGCGCCGGCCCGACGGCACTTACGCGCCCGTGAAAAAACTCCTCCTGTGGAAATCTCCGTGCTCCTGGGATCTTGGGCCGCGGCCGGGAGAAATGTCCGAACGCGAAAAAGGCGGGAAGCTGTCGGCCCTCGGCGAAGTCAAAGACGGCGTGCGCGACGGAGAATGGACGTTCTGGTATCCGGACGGGGGGATGAAGGAACACGGCTATTACCAGAAAGGCCTTCAAACCGGATTCTGGCAGTCCTGGTACCAGGATGCCGCTCCCCAGGAGGAACGTTACTACAACGAAGGCAAGGCGCAGGGGCGCTGGAACCGCTGGCCGCCGCAGGGCGGCAGGCCGGCCAGCACCTGCTATGACAAAGGCCGCGAAGTCACCTGCCCGGGATGAGGCTTCCTCCGCTTTTGATATAATAGAAGAGCGACATCGGAGGAAGTATGGGATGCTTCAAAAAAATCTTCAACTGGATGGCCACCCGCGTGGCTTGCGCGAGCGGTCATCCCACGGCTTTTCTGACAGCCGTCTCCGTCGTCCTGGTCTGGGCCGTTACCGGGCCCCTTTTTCACTTCAGCGATACCTGGCAGCTGGTCATCAATACCGGCACCACGATCGTGACCTTCCTCATGGTCTTTCTGATCCAGAACACGCAGAACCGCGACAACGAAGCCATTCAATTGAAGCTGGACGAGCTGATCCGCTCCACGTCCGGCGCCCACAATTTCCTTCTGAATATCGAAGACCTCACGGAAGAAGAGCTCCAGCTCATCAAAAAGCGCTACTCAGAACTCGCCGTAAAAGTCCGCGAGGAACTGAAGATCGGAAAAAAAGACCTCGGCAATCCCGAAATCCGGCTCTCGGTCGAAAAGGAAAAAGCGGCCGCCTCCAAGAAAGCCAAGGCTCAAAAGCCCGAGAAATAAGCAGGCTTTCCCGTGCCGGGGCGCGACACTTCTTCCAGGACTTTTTCGGACAAGTCTTTTTTGTCGCAGTGCAGCGCCAGGTCGCCCAGCGAAATCATGCCGATCGGGCTGTTGTTCGTGTCGGTCACGATCATGCGCCGCACTCTTTTCTCCTTCATGATGCCGACCGCCCGTTCGAGATCGTAACTCGCGGGACAGCTCAGCACTTCCGCGCTCATCACTTCTTTGACCTGGGTCTTCACGGGATCCAGCCCTTTGGCAATGGCTCGAACCACGATGTCGCGGTCCGTGATGAAACCGATTGCCGTATTGGCTTTGTCGCATACCGGCAGGGCGCCGACGTCCCAGTTTCTCATCTCCTCGGCCGCTTCCTGCAATGTGGCCTCCGGTTCGATCGTCTGAACGTGAGTTGTCATGAGTTCTTTGAGTTTCATACGGCCTCCTTTCTCCAGAATGGTTCTAAAATATTAGGAGCGATGGGCCAATCAGGAAGACTAGGAAAAAAGCCGGGGATTTTCCGCGCCGCGCCGTACGATATTTGCTCAAAATGATTTTTCCCGCGATAACGTTCTTGTGCTTTGCTTTGCCGCGCTTAAAATGATCGCAAAGGACGTGAGCCATGCAGGATAAACACGCGGCAGGGCACTGGTTCGACCGCCACTGCTATGACAAAAACCGCGGCCGCTTTTTTCTGACGGAACCTTGGGAAAAGCTGGAAAAAGAAATCCTCGACTCCTGCGGGAAGCGGCATGTCACGCTTTCGCGCGGGGACTGCCTTTACCGCGCCCGGGCCGTGGACAGCGGGATCCCGCAGCAGATCAGCGCGCCGGAACCGGAGGAAGCGCGTCCCGGCCGTTTCAATCCTCAGGGCATTTCCTGCCTTTACCTTTCCGGGAAACCCAAGACCGCGATCGCGGAAGCGGCCGCCGAAGCCGATGTCCTGCTCGCGCGTTTTGAAATGATCAAGGAGCAGCAGCTCGTCAACACGCGCGGCGCGGAAGACGGATCCCGCCGGCTTCCCTGGTTCTTCGACCAGCCGCGCGAGGCGCTCATCTGGGAATGCCTCAGCGATTTTCTTTCCCTGCCGGTTCCTGCGGCGCAGGAAGATCTTTGTTATTCCTTTTCCCGGCGGCTGGCCGCGGCTTTCCGCGAAAAAGGCTTCGACGGCATCCGCTATCCCAGCGCTTACGACGCTTCCGGATGGAACGTCGCGCTCTTCGATCCCCGCGCGGCCGCGCCCGTTTTCACCGAGTTTCGCCGCGTTTACCCCGAACCCCGCGCCGTCCGGCCTGCGGCTCCTTCCAAGGTCGCTTGACCTCCTTTCGCCTTTTGCGTCCTCTCTTGTCTTTTGGTGCCATAACCGTAGAATGAACCCTTAATCTGAAGGCATTCATTTATGGAAAAATCTTCCGGCGGCTTTTTCCGCGCGCTGGGTTCGCGTAATTACCGTCTTTTTTTTGCGGGGCAAAGCCTCTCTCTCATGGGCACCTGGGTCACGCAGGTGGCCACCACCTGGCTTGTTTACCGCCTGACCCATTCTGCGATGTGGCTGGGGCTGGTGGGTTTCTCGAGCCAGTTCCTTACTTTCCTGCTCGCGCCGGTGGCCGGCGTGCTCGCCGACCGCTGGAACCGGCGGCGCATCCTGATTGCCACCCAGATCCTCGGCATGCTCCAATCTTTCGCACTGGCTGCGCTCGCGCTGAGCGGGAAGATCACGGCCCCGCAGGTGCTGGTGCTCAGCATGGCCCAGGGCCTCATCAACGCGTTCGACGTGCCCGCGCGCCAGTCGCTGGTCGTGGACCTTGTGGAAAAAAGGGAGGACATGAGCAATGCCATCGCGCTCAATTCGCTCATGTTCAACAGCGCGCGCCTTGTGGGGCCTCCTCTGGCCGGCGTGCTGATCGCGGCCGCGGGCGAGGGGATTTGCTTTTTGATCGACGGCTTCAGTTATTTCGCGGTCATCCTGGCGCTCATCGCCCTGCGCGTGCAGCGGCGCCAGCGCCAGTCGGGCTCCAAGCACGTGTTCCTGGAATTGAAAGAGGGGATCGCCTACGCGTTTAAGACGCGGCCGATCCGCGCGCTGCTTCTCTACGTGGCCTTCATCAGTTTTTCAGGCATGCCTTACGCGGTGCTTCTGCCGATTTACGCCAAGGACATCTTTCAGGGCGGGGCGAATGCGTTCGGACTTTTGCTCGGCGCTTCAGGTGTAGGCGCGCTGATCGGCAGCGCGTATCTTGCCTCACGCAAATCGACGGACGGACTCGCGGCCGTGATCGTGGCCAACACCATGCTGTTCGGCGCGGCCATCCTGGCCTTTTCGGTTTCGCGCCTCTTCTGGCTGTCCGAGATACTCATGGTCCTGGTCGGTTTCGGCATGATCGCGCAGATGGCGTCCGGCAACACGCTGCTGCAGGCGCTCGTCGACGACGACAAGCGCGGCCGCGTGATGAGCCTGTTTGCCATGGCCTTCATGGGCACGATGCCGTTCGGCAGCCTTCTGGCCGGCCATGCCGCGGACGTCTTCGGCGCGCCCGCCACGCTCTTTGTTTCCGGCCTGATGTGCCTGGCCGTGGGCGCGGTTTGCGCGCGGCCGCTCATGCGCTACCACCCGCGCCGCAAGCATGCCTTTTCCGTACCCACGCAAGCCGTGAAAAAGACGGAATTGCCCATCAATCCCCTGGATTAGGCCGGAAAAAACGGGATTTTCCGTTCCCGCCGCCGGGTGTACAATAAAACCCTCCTCCCCAGGGCCGGTTCCTCCCCGGGCCGACACGGTCAATCTTCCGGCGAAATTGCCGTTCATTAATGCAGGCCGCCGCAGAAGGCGGCCGGGGAGATGACCATGAAAGTCCATCAGTCCTGTGCCGCTCCGAACCTCGTGATCCGCGTGGGAAATTCTCTGCATTGCGTCCGTCGGTGGTTCTACGCCATTCCTCTTGTAATCCTGATTGCCAATGCCCCGCACCTGGATTATCTTTCCTTCGGCGGCTTCGGCGACGGCACTGTCCGCGCGACAGCCATGGCCATCGTGCTGTCCGGCCTGCTGCTGCGGTTTTGGACCAGCGGCTCGACCGCCAGGACCGTCACGAAAAAAGACGGTGTGCATTTCCGTTTTTGTGACAGCGGGATTTATTCGGTCCTCCGGAACCCGTACTTCACGGCGGATTTTCTCATCGTCCTGGGCTTGTCCATGCTGCTCATGCTTCCGCCGCTCATCCTGATTTCGCTTGGAACGTTTCTCGCGCTTTCGCTGCCCATACTCTGGGCGCGTGAGTCCGCGCTCCACATGCTCTATCCCGAAGCCTACGAAGAATACCGCGCGAAGGTGGGCAATGTGTTTCCTTCCTTTGTCCGGTTCAAATCGTCCGGCACGCGCTTTCGCTGGCGCGCGGCCATGGAAAAAGAAGGCAACATCCTGGGCGCGGCGGGGCTGCTCGTCATTTTCATGGAACAGTTCCGGCGCGTGACGCTCAGCGGGGACATGAACCCGCTGTGGGCGGTGGCCGCGCTCGCCTTTTTGTTTTTTTGCCTCGTCCTCGGCGCCTTTGACCGCACCGAACTCGCGGACTAACATCCCTTTTCCCCTCCGAGAAAGCTGCGGCATGCTTTACGCACTCGGGCATTCGACCCGTCCGATCGACGCTTTTATTGCCATCCTCAAAGCGCACGGCATCCGCTGCCTGGCGGACATCCGCACGGTCCCCAAGTCGCGGCATAACCCGCAGTACAACGGGGATGCGCTGAAGCGCAGCCTGCGAAAAGAAAAAATCCGGTACGTGCACCTGAAAGACCTGGGCGGGCTTCGGAAGGCGCGGCCGGATTCGGTGAACAAGGGCTGGCAAAACGCGAGTTTCCGCGGCTACGCGGATTACATGCAGACGCCCGAATTCGAAAAGGGCGTGAAAAAACTCCTGGGCCTCGCGGAAAAAAAGACCGTGGCGTTCATGTGCGCCGAAGGCAACCCGTTCCGCTGCCACCGTTCGCTTCTGGCTGACGCGCTTCTCGCGCGGGGCATCGAAGTCACGCAGATTTCCAGCCGCAAGCCCGGCCGCCTGCACAGGAAAACGCCCTTTGCCCGCATCCGCGGCCGCAAAGTCACGTATCCTGCCCCAAAGCCCGCCCGCGCCTGAAAGGCTTTCAAGCGTTTCCCTGATTTGTCCCTCGGCGCCTGTGCCTAAAATAAGCTCGAGCAAGTCCCTTTAAAAAACGAAGCCAATCATTCGAGGTCTGTCATGAGGAACGAAACCACGATCGAGTCTGCAAGGCGCGCTTTACGGAAGGTCAAGCCGTCGACGCGCCGCAACATTTTCATCGGCCTTGTCGTCGCCGTCGTCGCCGCGCGAAAATGGCGTTTTCTGCCGGCTCTCGCCGCGCTGAAAGGCTGGGACTTGCCCCTGCGCGCCTATAAAAGGCTTCGCGGTGGTGCGGTGCCCAAACGCCGTGTCCGTACCCGCGCGCGGCGGGCCCGTCCCGCAGTGCATCGCCGGCACCGCGCCGCGTCCGTGCATGCTCATCCCATTCCGAAAGCCGCTTGAAAGGAGAACGACCATGTCTCTCAACGTGACGCCGAAGGTTCGAACCATGAGCAAGGAAGAACTCATCCGCCAGATTCAAAGCGGTTCGCAGATCCAGGTTTTGAACGTGCTGCCGCCGCAGTATTACAATCTGGGATTTATCGAAGGCTCCTTGAAAATTCCCGTGGACGAGCTGGACAAGCGCGACCGGGAACTGGACAAGAAAAAGCAGGTGGTGACGTATTGCGCGAGCCGCGAATGCGACGCGTCCCGCAGGGCCGCCGAAAAGCTCGCGGCCAAAGGCTTCGACGTTTACGCGTATGAGGGCGGGATCAAGGAGTGGAAAGAATGCGGGTACCCCGTCGAGCTGCCGTCCGCGGCCTAAAGGCGTGTAAAATCCAGGTAAAACGGGGGAAAAGAGGGGATAATTGTTATTGCGATTTCCTCCGGTTTCCGCGACAATGGCGCGCGTATGGAACTCTACATCCTCCGGCACGGCATTGCCGTGGAACGCGGGGACAAACGCTACCTCAAGGACGATTCGCAAAGGCCTCTCACCCGCGAAGGCCGCGAGAAAATGCACCTCGGCGCGCTCGGCCTGAAGGCTGCCGGCGTCGAATTCGACGTGCTTATTTCCAGCCCTTACGTGCGCGCCCGCGAAACCGCCGAGATCGTGGCCCGCGTTTTTTCGGCCAGGAAAAAGCTGCAGTTCTCCGAAGGCCTCATTGCCGAGGCCAAGCCGCGCGCCTTTCTGAAAGAGATCCAGCGCCTTTCCGACGAATACGAAAGCGTGATGATCGTCGGCCACGAACCCTTTCTCGGCCGCCTCATCGGCCTGCTGCTGACCGACCAGCCGAACCTCCCGCTGGTCCTGAAAAAAGGCGGTCTCTGCCATCTCAATCTCTCCGACAAAGAATACGGCATCATGACGCTTCTGATGCCCCATCATCTCCGCCGCATGGCGCGTAAGACCAAGCAGAAAAAGGTTTAAAGCAGTCTGCGGCTCCCTCGTTGGAAGATTCCCTCCAAAAAGGTATAATGTTCATTTTACAAAAGACTTACACGTCTTAAACCCAGACCTTACATCGCTTCATTAGAATAACGCAACCCGGGTGGCGCATGGCAAAGAAAAATCGCAAATATTTCATCGGCATGGATTTGGGCGGTACAAAACTCCTCACCGCCGTTCTCGACAAAACTTTTTCCGTCAAAGGCATGAGCAAATGCAAATGCGAGCCGAACCTCGGCGAGAAAGTTTTTTTCAGGACCCTCGTGGAAAACGTGGAGTTCGCGCTCGACGAAGCGAAGATCAGCCTCAAGCAGGTGGCCGCGATCGGCATGGGATGCCCAGGCATCATCAAAGACGGCGCCGTGAAACTCTCGCCGAACATTTCTTTTTTGAAAAATTATCCGCTGCGCGAACGGCTCAGGCGGCAGTTCAAAGTCCCGGCGGTCGTCGAGAACGACGCGAACGCAGGCCTTTACGGCGAGCAGCAGTTCGGCGCGGCCAAAGGCTATTCGCACGTGTGCGGCATTTTCATGGGGACAGGCGTGGGCGGCGCGTTCATCCTGGACGGGAAGCTCTACCGCGGCGCGACGGGCGCGGCCGGGGAAATCGGCCACACCTTCGTGACGCCGCCGGCTTTTCACGATCCTCAGCAATTTCCTGGGACGCTCGAAGCCATGACCGGACGCCTGGCGATTTCGTCGCAGGCCGCGCAGCTGGTCATGCGACAGCTGGCGCCGCATCTCTATCAGGAAGTGGGCTATGATGTCCGGAAAATCAAAAGCAAGCCGCTGCTCAAAGCCATTCAGGACGGGGATGCGGCCGTGAAAGATCTGATGATTTCCAAAGCGCGCCTGGTCGGGCTCTCCATGGCCAACATCGTGAATCTGTTGAGTCCGGAGCTTTTCGTCCTCGGCGGAGGAATGGTCGAGGCGCTCGAAGCCTGGATCATTCCGGAGGCACGCGACACCATGAAGCGCTACGCCATGGGACCGCTCGTGCAGGCCGTGAAAGTCGCGCCCGCGAAGCTGGGCGATTACGCGATCGTCAAGGGCGCGGCCAAGCTGGCCAGTGATGCGCTGTCGGCGAAGGGGAGCCGCGCATGACCGAAGCCGTCGTCACCAAACAAATCGTGGCCGTCATCGACATCGGCACCAGCGGCATCCGCATGATCGTGGCCGAGCTCGGCGGCAAAAGCGAAATCCGTTATCTGGAAAACCTGCAGAAGCCCATCCGCTTCGGCAAGGAAGTCTTCACGACCGGCCGCATCGGCAACGCGGCCATGCGCGAGGCCATCGAGATCCTGAAAAATTTCAAGTCCGTGGCCCAGAGTTATGCCGTGAACAAGATCCAGGCCATTGCCACGAGCGCGGTGCGCGAAGCCATGAACCGCGACAACTTCATCGACCAGGTCTACGTGCGGACAGGCATCGACATTGAGATCCTGGACGGTCCCGAGGAAAACCGCCTGGAGCTGATCGCCGTGGAACATGCGCTCGGCAACCAGATGGACCTGGGCACGAAGAACTGCCTCATCGTCGAAGTCGGCTCGGGCACGACCGAGATGATCATCTTGAACCAGGGTCAGGTGGAAATCACACGCACGATCGCGCTGGGCTCGCTGCGGCTTCCGGAAAAGACGAACCCGGGCAAGACCGAGCCGGCCGTGATGCAGCGGCTCCTGAAGCGCCACGTGCATGAGATCGCCGTTTATTCGGCGCGGGAATACAGCTTTTCGCAGGTGGACACGTTCATCGCGCTCGGCTCCGACATGCGCTTTGTCGCGGGCCAGCTCGGCGCCAAGGGGACGGAGCCTTTCGTGACGCTCGACCAGAAAGAATTCGTGGGCCTGGTCAACAAAATCGCCAAGCTCGCGCCGGAAAAAATCGCGGAGCAGTACGGCATTCCTTACGCGCAGGCGGAAACGCTTTATGCGTCGCTGCTCGTTTATCTCAACTTTTTGGGTGAGACCAAGGCGGAAAGCGTGGTGGTGCCGATGACAAGCATTCGCGACGGGCTTCTGCTCGAGCTCGCGCAGATGCTCTCGGGCTACAAGCGGACGGACGTTTCCAAGCAGGTCATCAATTCCGCGCGCCACCTGGCGGAGAAGTACAAATATGACAAGGGGCACGCGGGCTGCGTGACGTCGCTGGCCCTGAAGCTTTTCGACGCGCTCAAAAAAGACCACGGCATGGGATCCAAAGAAAGGCTGCTGCTGGAAGTCTCGGCCACGCTGCACGACATCGGCAGCTACATCGCGCCGACCAGCCATCATAAGCATTCGAGTTATCTCGTGGACACCGCGGACATCTTCGGACTGCGCAAGGCGGACCGCAATATCGTTTCCAATGTCGTGCGCTACCACCGGCGAGCCACGCCGCAGCCCTCGCACGTCGGGTACATGTCGCTGCCCAAGGAAGACCGCTCGGTCGTGTCGAAACTCGCGGCGCTCCTCCGGGTCGCGGACGCGCTCGACCACGGCCACCAGCAGAAGATCCGCAATTTCGTGCTCCGTCCCGGGGAAGATGCCTACATCCTGCTCGTTCCGGAAGAGCTGGGCGATATCAGCCTCGAGCGCAACAGCCTGCGTGAGAAAGGCGATCTGTTCGCCGACGTTTTCGGGGCGCCGATCGACATCAAACAGACAAGCGAGCCGCTTTGATCATGACCGCGACCGAGACCCCTAAATATTTTGACCGTGAGCTGTCATGGATCGAATTCAACGCCCGCGTTCTGGCCGAGGCCATGGACGAGACCAACCCGCTCATGGAGAGGATGAAATTCTCGGGGATCGCCAGCTCCAATTTCGACGAGTTCTTCATGGTGCGCCTGGCCAGCCTGGGCGACGGCCAGGAGATGCTCAAAGAAGTCTACGCGCGCGCCTTCAAGCTCATGGACCGGCAGCACGAGCATTTCGAGAAAACGCTCGCTCCCGAAATGGAAAAAGCGGGGATCCTGCGCGTACGGCCGCAGGGGCTTTCCGAAGCGCAGCGCGTTTACCTCAGCCAGCTCCTGCAAAAGGAACTGCTGCCGCTTCTGACGCCCATCGCGATCCGCGACGACCAGCCCGTGCCGGTCCTTGTGAACCTGAGCCTTTACCGCGTCGTGGAGCTGATGGACCCGGCCGAGGCGAAAAACCGGTACCACGCCATGATCGAGCTGCCCAAAAATTATCCGCGCCTCATCGCGCTTCCTTCCGAGACCGGCTACGCGTTCATCCTCCTGGAAGACGTGATTTCTCTTTTTGCGCCTGAACTTTTTTCCGGCTACGAGATCGTGGATCAGGGCCTTTTGCGCCTGACCCGCGGCGCCGAACTTTCGCTCGACGAAGAAAAAGACGAGGACTTTGCCAAGGTCATGACCGAAGCCCTGCGCCTGCGGCGCAAAAGTTTTTTCGTGCGCGTCGAGGCGTCAGGATCAGAAAAAATGATGGATTACATCACGAAGAGGCTGGAGGTGCCGGCGCACCGCGTCTACAAAAGCGGGGAGTGGATGGACCTCAAGAGCATTTCTCAGCTCGCGTTCCAGCCCCAGTTCGAAAATCTCCGCCGGCCAGCGTGGACTCCGCTTCCTTCCAGGGATTTCCAGGAACAGGACGTGTGGACGCTTCTCAAAGAGCGCGATGTCATCGTGCATCACCCGTACGAATCCTTCGATGCGTTTCTCCGCTTCCTGAAAGAAGCGTCGCAGGACCCGGATGTCCTGGCCATCAAGCAGACGCTTTACCGCGCGGCGCATCCCTCGGCCGTCATCGCGCACCTGGAAAAGGCCGCGGAAAATGGCAAGCAGGTGACCGTGCTCGTCGAACTCAAGGCGCGCTTCGACGAACAGCGCAACATCGAATGGGCGGAACGCCTCGTGAACGCGGGCGCCACCGTGCTCTACGGCGTGGCCGGCCTGAAGACGCATGCCAAATGCTGCCTTGTCGTTCGCCGCGAGACCGAAGGCATCAAGCGCTACCTGCACCTGTCCACCGGCAATTACAATGAAAGGACCGGGCGGCTTTATTCCGACCTCGGCTTTTTTACGAGCCAGGAAGAGATCACCTCCGACGTCGCCTCCTTTTTCAACGTGATCACGGGATTCTCGCACCCGGTCGGCTTCCGGAAGATCGAGATCGCGCCTTATGGCCTGCGCCGCAAGCTCGAGCGCCTGATCCTGCGCGAGGGCATGCGCAGCAACAAGCAGGAACCCGGTATGATCATGGCCAAGATGAATTCGCTCGTCGACCCGCAGATCATCGAGGCGCTTTACCGCGCGTCGCAGGCCGGCGTCAAAATCAAGCTGAACGTGCGCGGCATCTGCGCGCTGCGTCCCGGCGTGCCCGGCCTTTCCGAGAACATCGAGGTCGTCAGCATCGTGGACATGTTCCTCGAGCACAGCCGCATTTTTTATTTCCGGAACGGCGGGGACGAGGACGTGTTCCTGTCCAGCGCGGACTGGATGCCGCGCAACCTGGAAAAGCGGCTGGAGATCATGTTTCCCGTGGAAGACGACAAGCTCAAGAAATCGCTCATCGAGCTGCTCGGCCTTTACTTCAAGGACAACGTCAAATCCTGGGTGCTGCAGCCCGACGGCAGCTACCGCAGGAAAGAAGCGGGTGACGAAAAGAAATTCCGGGTGCAGGAGGCGCTTTGCAAAAAAGCGCTCCAGCAGGCCGAATCCGCCTCGAAAAGCACCGCCGTCCGCGATTTGAAACCTCAGAAACCCAAAATGGAAATGGGCGGAGACGGCAAAGACGCCGCGTCCGAACCCCTTGCCGCGTCCCGCGACATCAAGATCCTTCCGCCCGAGAAATAACGCCGGAATCCCGCCCCCGGAAAACGTTTTCCACCTTGCCCGCTTGGGTGTAAATTAGAGCCATGGCGTCCGACCCCTTACAAGCTGCGCAGGCCCTTTCGGCTTTTCTTCCTAGCGAGAGGATCATCACCGACGAGATGACGCGCTTTGCGCTGGGAACCGACGCGAGCTTTTACCGGCTCGTTCCCAAGCTCGTCGTGAAAGTGGAAAACGAGGACGAGACCGGCCGCGTCATGCGCGCCTGCCGTTCTCTTGAAATGCCGTTCACGTTCCGCGCGGCCGGCACCAGCCTTTCCGGCCAG
>DATJFP010000005.1 GCA_035495615.1 Verrucomicrobiia bacterium
ATGAACATTGAGATGCGAAGCCGTACACGTCATTCCTTAGAAGTGACGGCTTCGTATTTGCGCTTCGGCGCAAATGGAGCGAGTGGAGGGAATCGAACCCTCGTAACTGCCTTGGCAAGGCAGGGCATTACCACTATGCTACACTCGCTTTTTAAATCGAATAATTCCAGACCGCGAAACGCAATATATTAAGAAAAGACGCCTCGTTTGTCAATCAACCCGCCGGAACGCTCAATCTGGGCCAGGCTGAGCAACTCTTGCCGCAACAACCACTTATACGCTCGGGAGCCAGCCGAGTCAAATGCGGCTCCCGACGCGATCTTCTTTGCATCGCGACGGGACCGTACTCGACTGACCGAGTCGAGTGCGGCGAGAGGGACTTGAACCCCCACTCCTTTCGGAACAGGATCCTAAGTCCTGCGCGTCTGCCAGTTTCGCCACCGCCGCATGAATGGGTAAACAATACGGCCATCGTACGGGATCTTCCTTGCATCCCGGCGATGCCGCATTCAACCACCAGGCTGAATACGGCCATGCAACTGTTCGCAGCCGCATCGATCCATCAAAAAATATGCGCCCTGAAGGACTTGAACCTTCGACCCACTGATTAAGAGTCAGTTGCTCTACCAACTGAGCTAAGGGCGCGTAAATATTAAGGCATTTCCAAAATAACGGTGATGCTCTACCCCGCTCGGCCAAGGCCTCGGGGACGGCTCGCTTTGCTCGACCGCCAACTGAGCTAAGGGCGCGTAAATATTAAGGCATTTCCAAAATAACGGTGATGCTCTATCCCGCTCCGGCCTTGCGGCCTCCGGGGACGGCTCGCTTCGCTCGACCGCCAACTGAGCTAAGGGCGCGTAAAGACTTACATCACTTTATTTTTTCCGTGTGGCAAGTTTGCGGTCACGGATATAAACAGATGAGTTCAAGAAACACGCATTCTAGCGGAGATGCCCTTTCTTGACAAGGCTTTAGGCGCGCTTTTAGGAGGGTTTTTGCGGGGGAATCAGCCTTTATACATCTCGCGGATGCCTTTGGTCGTTTCCAGGAATTCTCCCCGGTCCACGTTAAAGGTCTTGCCGGTCAAAGGCAGCTTCTCGAAGGTCTGGTTCAGCTTTAAAAAACGTTCTTCGGTAATGGGATGGGTTTGGTAGTAATCAAAAAAATAAGGAAGCGCCTGCGGGTCCAGGCGGATGAATTTGTGCAGCAGGTCGATGTAGCCCTGCGGGTCGTAGCCGGCCGCCACCATGTAGCGCATGGCCAGTTCGTCCATTTTCTTCATCCGCTCATCCTCGCTGCCCGACTTATGCCCATCCGTTGCGGCGTGCAGGGCCACGACGCCCAGCACCGCCAGCATTCCGATCTGCCCGAACATCGGGCCGACCATGGCCACTCCGTTGGTGATGCCGTCGAAAGCTTTTTTCGAGCCGGAAACCCGCGGGTCCTGAAATTGCAGCAGGCTGATTTCCTGGGCCAGCACCGCGGCGAGTTCCGCCTCGTTGTCGAGAAGATTGATCAGGCCCGTCGTGACGTAGATGAAGCCGCCGGGAGCGGAGACCGCGTAAATGCGATCGTTGTACAGGATCGTGAATTGGTAGGGATTCTTGTCCGGGTCGCGGCCTTTTCCGAGAAGCGATTGCCCGATGTCATTGACATACGCGACGACGCGCGGGTCCGTGTAGAGGTAAAAAGAGGAAAGGACTTCGGAATTGATTTGTCGTCCGTTTTGGATTTCTTCTTTGCTGAAAGCCCGCACCGGAGGCGCGTCCGCCGCGGTTTCGGGACGCTTGGCGTGGCTGGCGCAGCCGGAAAAAAGGAGCGGCATCAGAAGCGCAAGACTGATGCCCGACCTTAAACTTTTCCGCACGCCGTCCTCCTTGGAAAGGATGCCGTATGATAGCACCTTTACCTTTCAGAAAAACGGTCATTTCCCGGAGGACTTGAGAAACTTCTAACTAACTGCGGAATAGAGGCTTAGGAAGGCTGCCGAAGCCCTTTGTTCAGGTCTTTGTCTTTGTAGTATTTCGTGCCCTTGGCCGTGAGCTCGAGAGCAAGGCCGTTGTCGGTCAGCTGGTACAGCCAGACTCCGGGAGAAACGGCAATGGCGCCCTGGTAAGCGCCGCCCACGTCTTTGATTTGCGCGGCGGCTGTCGCCTGCGCGCCGAGTGTCCAGCCGGAATTCACGAAGGAGTCAAAGGCGGTAAACGTGTCAAAGACCCAGATCAATCGGAATTGTTTGACGCCGATTCCGAGCCCCGCCTGAAGCTCAACCATTTTCATGAAGGTTTCGCGGCCGGTTTTGTTTTGAACGGCGATACCCGCGCCTTTGCCTCCGCCCGCGACGAGGATTTTCATGCCGAAGTTACTGAAGACCGCGTATCCCTGGGCGTTTTTGATGGCCTGCTGCGCACCCGGCTGCACCGCATAAAGCTCCGAAAGCGTTTTCTGGGCCATGGTGCGGATCTTCGTGCGCTGCTGATCATAAGGAGAGGCCCCGGCCTGCGCCACCCGCTGCCGGAGGTCGGACTCCGCGAAAGAAACGGGAACCCAGGAAATGCTGAGCATCGACACGATCAAGCCGAACAAAAAAATGCGCCTCATTTGCCCCCTCGCTTTTATTTAATAAAAAAATTTGCGAACACGGTTGATCCAACCGATGAAAACAGCCGCTTAAATCCCTGAGGTCAGATTACCCTGCGCTTTGCTTTCGGTAATGTCATCGATCGAAAGAAGGATGGAATCCTCCCCGTTGTCATCGGCTTCAATCTGACAGGCATTGAGAAGCATGGTCCTTCGTCCAATGCGCGGGAAATTGTGCTGGACCTCGTAATTGGAGATGACCTTTCTCTTGGGCAGGAGCTCTTCAAAAAATTTGCGCAGCGTGGGAATGTTCCATTGGCCGTTTCCCAAACTGAAAAGGAGACAATTAAGCGTGTCTTCCGGCTTGACCTGAAAGGTTTCATAAAAGGCTTTATTCGCGCTTTTGACTCTTAAGACAGCGTTGAGAATAAGCAAGGGATGGCGAACGGTTTGGAAAATGGTCTCGCGGTAATAGGCATACGTCTTGAGTCTGGTAATATCGGTAAACGTAACAATGGCCCCGTCGATTTTCTGGTCGCTCGTCTTGTAGGCGCGGATCTGAATTTTATACCACTGGGCTTTCTGGCTGCGGAGCTCCAGCTCTTTGACAGTATCGGCTCTCATCACTTCCAGCAGCATGGCCTCCAGGTCCTGCAGATCCATGTCCGACCTGATGTCGCTTAGGGGCCGTCCGATATCGTTGCGGATAAGCCTTAAAACCTTTTCCGCGGCGGGAGTAAACCGGCGAATCCTCAGATCGCGTCCCACCATAACGAGAGGCAGGCTGATGCTGTTCATGAGGTTGATATGGTCGTCATTCAGTTCCGTGAGCTGGAGGTTGCGGCTCTGGAGCTCGTCATTGAGCGTCGTGATCTCCTCGTTGGTCGCCTGAAGTTCTTCCTTGGCGGACTCCAGCTCCTCATTGGCGCTTTGGAATTCCTCATTCAGGCTCTGCAATTCTTCGTTGGTCGATAAAACTTCTTCGTTGGCCGCCTGCAATTCGTCGTACGCGGCTTCTTTATCATCAAGGAGGCCCTGCAAATGGAGCCTCGTCGATTCGAGTTCTTTTGCCAATTCTTTATCGGAAACGGGAGAGGCGGTTTCCGGTCCGCTCTGGGTTTCGGACTTAGGGAGCGCCGCTGAACCCGGTTGTTCAAAAACAATTAAAAAGAAGCGCTGGTTTTTTAGCGGGACTTTGAAGGGGCTTACCTTAATTGAGACATCGAGAGAGCCTTCGCTGTGGGAAGACATTCGTATGTTTTGAGTTTTACAGGAAGCGTTTGTCTCCGTGGCTTTCTGGATCGCATTGCGGATCTCGGCGGAAAGCCCTTCCTGGAGCATCTTGAAGAGATTGAGGCTTGCCGTCCCCGGTAAATGCTTGAGATAGCGGCTCGTGTCCCCGCGAAACTGGACGACTTCCATGGCTTCATTGATGACCACGCCGCAATGGTGAACCATTTTAAGCACCACGCGATCAGCCTCTTTTTGGATGTCCGCGATGCTCGGGGCGCCGCTCGGGACAGCGGGGCTCGCGGCGGCGGGAACTTCCTGCGACGAGGCTCGTGCCGGAAGCATCAGCGAGGGGGTTCTCAGAAACGATTTTTTTGAATAAATCTTGGCCTTCTTGTTGACGACGCTGAAGAGCTCCGGGAAAGCGACGATGTTTTCCGACTGCCCCAACAAAAGAAACCCGCCAGGATTCAAGGCATAATGAAGGATCGGCATGATCCTCTTTTGCACGGTCCCGTCTAAATAAATCAAAAGATTCCGGCAGCTGATGAGGTCGATTTTTGAAAAAGGCGGATCGGCGGTGATGTTATGTTTGGCGAAAACGCAAATTTCACGGAGCGATTTGTTGACTTGATAGCCCTTATCAATTTTCCTGAAAAACCTTTTAAGCCTTTCGGGCGAGACATCGTTAACAATGTTTTCCGGATAAATCCCAAGGCGTGCATGCTCGATGGAAGGGGCCATAATGTCCGTGGCAAAAATTTGAACCGGGGTGCTTGCTTTGTCTTCTTTTTCCAAAAACTCAAGCAGATTGATCGCAAGAGAATAGGCTTCCTCGCCCGTGGAACATCCCGTCGTCCATAGGCGGATGGGCTCGTTGGGAGACCGCGTTTTAATTAAAGAGGAGAACACATCGCGCCCCAGCGCTTCAAAGGTTTCGGGGTCCCTGAAAAACCGGGTGACGGTGATGAAAACTTCTTGCGACAGCGTCTGGATTTCTTTCGGGTGGTCCACGAGATAGCTGATATAACTTTTTAAACTATCGATCCGGTTCAGCATCATGCGCCGGAGAATGCGGCGCTTGAGGGTGGTGACTTTGTAATTCGTAAAATCAACTCCAGAAGCCTTGCGAAGCAGCATGAAAATTTGCCGGAGACTTTCCGCCTCGGGAATGAGTTCATCCGTTTTCGCTCCGGTATTGCTGTAAGGATGGCGGCTTATGTTGATAAGTTCCTGGGCCATCCTCTCCGGCGATAAAACGAAGTCCACGGCGCCCGTGGCAATGGCATTTTGGGGCATCTGATCGAATTTCGCAGTTTCGTCTTGCGCGAAAACGATCCCCCCATAGCCTTTGATCACCTTGATCCCGAGCGAGCCGTCGGAGGCCGTTCCCGAAAGAATAATGGCCATGGCCTTGTCCTTTTGGTATTCGGCGAGAGAACAGAGAAAAAAATCGATCGGCAGGTTTTGTTCATGCAATTCAGATTTCCTCTGCTGAAGGTGGAGGAATCCGTTTAGGATGCTCATGCACACGTTTGGAGGAATCACATAGACGCTGTTTGGAGCGACCTCCATTCCGTTGACGGCTTCCATGACGGGCATGGCACTTTTTTTGGAAAGGATGTCGCTCAACATGCTTTTATGCGTGGGAGACAAGTGCTGGACCAAAACAAAGGCCATTCCCGTATTCGCGGGCAGACTCTGCAAAAGCGCGGTGGCCGCCTCGAGCCCCCCGGCCGAAGCGCCGATGCCGACGATGGAAAAAGGAATTTTCGAAGCCTCTTCCTCGATGACGCCTGCTTGACTCATCACGTTTTGGGCTGCTGCGGGTTGCTTGGCTTTTGTTGAAGATTTAGGACTGGGGACTGAAAGGGCTGGGTCATTTCTACTTTTCATAAAATCTAAACATCGGTATAGCCTCAGGTCGCAGAAGGGATGGTTAGAAATTTCTGAAAGGACAAAAGTCTTTGCAGAAGGGACTAGCCATGGATCCAAGTTTTTCCATTATACTCCCCCCCCCATCTAAATGCGCCCTTTTCTCTAAAAAATTATTTTTCTTCGTCGGGGTTCGCCTGACAGAGCGGGCACCGCTCTTTTGTGCTCATTTCTGCTCCCTATTTCCCACTTACCTGCGAATCATGCTTGGCTCCAGGGCGCTCACCCCCTCTCGCGCCACCAAACGTGCGCTCCTTATTCGTCGCGCGGCGATTGCCCATGAGGGCGGCGCTCGCTCGCTTCGACCCCTGTAAAAAAAATTACGCCCGACAGGGGTCGGCCACTACGGCTCGCGGACGAGCCTGCGTCGCCTCCCCTCACTCACTGTCGCGCGGCCTTCGGCTAGCGCGCTCTTCCGGCCATAAGGCCGGCGTTCGTTCGCTTCAATTCTTGCCGGAAAATACGCCCGGCAGGAATTGAACCTGCAACCCTCAGTTCCGAAGACTGATGCTCTATCCAATTGAGCTACGGGCGCAAACAACCTTGCTTTTGATCAATCGAAGTTTGCGCTTCCCCGCGAGGCCTTCCTTGAGC
Source organism: Verrucomicrobiia bacterium (assembly GCA_035495615.1). Taxonomy (NCBI): domain Bacteria; kingdom Pseudomonadati; phylum Verrucomicrobiota; class Verrucomicrobiia; species Verrucomicrobiia bacterium. The sequence continues at coordinate 6,340 of DATJFP010000005.1, forward strand.
CGAGACGGGGCCGTACCTGCGCAGCCGGCGCAGGTGCGGGCGCGCATCATTTCAACCGCTCGAACACCAGCGCCAGCGCACCGAGATCGCCGACGCTGCCTTTCAACTTCGAGCGCACGATCTTCACTTTTTTGACGGCTTCGGGCCAGGCGTGATGGCGGCAGCTCTGCATCATGATCTGCTCGAAGCGCCGCGGGGCCGAAGCCCAGACGCCGCCGCCCAGGATGACTTTTTCCGGATTGATGATGTTGAGGAGGTTCGCGATGCCGATGCCCAGGTAATAGCCGGCCTTCTCGAAGGATTTCACGGCCACGCTGTCTCTCTTCGTCGCGGCCTCGCCCACGTCGCGCCCCGTGAGAAAGCCCTGTTTGTCCATGCGCGCCGCGAGGATCGTCCTCTTGCCTTTGCGCACCTGCGATTCCGCGTGACGCGCAATGGCCGTCCCCGAGCTGTAAGCCTCGAGGCAGCCTTCGTTGCCGCAGCTGCACAGGTTGCCGTCCGGCACGATGATCATGTGGCCGATTTCCCCCGCCACGTAATTGGCACCTTCGAGCAGCTTGCCGAAGGTGTAGATGCCTCCGCCGATGCCTGTACTAACCGTCATATAAATGAAGTGCTGGCAGCCTTTGGCCTGCCCGAAAATCTTCTCCGCGACCGCGGCGGCGTTGGCGTCGTTGGCCATGAGGACCGGAAGTGAGAATTCTTTTTCGAGCAGGCGCGCGAGAGGAAGTCCCTTCCAGCCTTTCAGGTGCGGGGACCGCGGCACGATGCCGGTCCTGGAATCCACGGCGCCGGGAGCTCCGATGCCGATGCCCAGGACCTTATATTTTTTGGCCTTGGCCGTGTGAAGGATTTCGCGGATGGCTGCTTTCAACTCGGCGATGCAGGCCTTGGTTTCGGCTCCGGTGCGCGTGGGAATTCTGCGGTGCACGAGGATTTTCCCGGAGGGAGTTCCGAGAACCATGGAAATTTTGGTGCCGCCAATGTCGATGCCGATTGCGGTTTTCATTTGCCTAGGTCTCAGGGGGTTTGAATCATAATGTGGGCAGGGACGGAATTGAACCGCCGACACAGGGATTTTCAGTCCCTTGCTCTACCGACTGAGCTACCTGCCCTCATTATAAACTTTTGAAGCGAGGAGGATTCCTCACTCGCTGATAGGTAGGAAACCTTGTGAAATTATAGGGATGCGGGGATGAAAGTCAATGACTCAAACAGGCGGGTCAGGAGGGGCAGGACGCCCTGCCCCTCCCGTGTGTTTACATTTTGACTTCAACGAGCGGGCCCCCGCGGTCGGAGGCCAGTTCGAGCATTTCCGAGACTCTCAGCTTGAACAAGGCGCGCAAAATTTTGTTGCCGTTTTCGCGGCCGAGAAGAAGCGTGATCATCCGGATCTTCTGCGCATGGAATTCTTTATTCTCGTCCACTTTGATCTTGTAGTTGTTGATTTCCCCGTTCGGGAGGACTTCAAGGACGGTTTCGACGACCTTTCCGGCATCGTCGATGAGCCGGACCCCGATTTTAAGGGGCCCCGTTCCGCCCGCATTGTCCAGCAGGCTGCCGCCGAGGGCAAGCCCGACGGAACCGTCCGCTCCCGCGGAGATGAAACCATTGGGATCCGGACTGCCGAGCACGATCGTCCCCAGGGCCTTCGCGCTGCTCCGCAAATCAAAGCGGACGTCGAGCTCCTTGTTGCCCTGCGCGTCCTGCACTCGCGAAGGAGTCAGAAACGCGTTGTTGGAACGCTGCATGGAAACCGAAAGACGATTCAGGACCTGGACCGCGGTGCTTGAGGCCTTGCTGTTGCCGACGATGACCGGCGCCTGCAGGCGCGAACCGCCCAGCATGTATTTGATCGCGCCTTTGTTGTCCGCGGTCTTGTTGAGATTCCTGTCCATGTTGAATCCCCAGGCCACGATGGCCGAGGCGTCGAATCCCTCTTCCCCGTTTTTGCCCACGTTCAAGACGAAATTCTGCAGGTCGGTCCCGAGCTTCAGGACCTGCTTGCTCATCCTGCCGTTTTTATCTTGGAACCAAACTTCCATGAAAGAGCCGTTTCCGGCCGCGATCACGAAATCACGGTTGGAGAAATTCTGCGGTGCGGTGAATTTGAACATGGCGCCGACTTTCGCGCCGCCCGACGCCAGGTGGAAACGCATGGTGTCGTTTTCGAGCGTCACAAAGCCGGAATTCACGCCGAAAGATTCCTGCTTCATGTCGCCCAGGCTCGTCAATGCGGCGCTGTTATAAGCGCTGCCGTACGTGTAGGGATCCGCCGCGGCAAGAGCGGAAATCTGCGGCTTGATCCCGAACTGAATCGTGCATTGCCCGCGTTTGGCCGCGCCGTCTTTGTTCTTATGGCGAAAGACGATCGAGGTCACGGCGCTGATGTCGAAGCCGGGAATGCTGAATCCGCCGAGAGGAAGGTCGGTGAATTCCGCGCCCATGGCCACGCCGTTGACGGTGTACTCATGGCCGTCTTTGTCTTTCAAAATCAGGGTCACGTTTTTGAGCTCGCCTTTGTACTGGATGTTGTGCGGCTGGCTCAAATCCAGCGACTGCCCGGCGGGCATATCGATCTTCACGTCCGAATACGCGTTCGTCGCGGAAAGATCGGAAATGAAGGTGATCACGCGCTTGTTGTCTGAGGTGATGACGTCCTGGGTGATCCTGCCGTAGCCGATGGCTTTGCCCGCGTCGGACGACGTGCTGGAACCCGTGAAAGAAATTTCCGCGCCCGACGGCAAGCTCACCGGATCAGCCGGCACGTTGCGGTCGTACGGATTTTTCGGGAAGGGCGAGCCGATGTCGATTTGGACGTCGGCGCCTTTTCCGCTGAGCGTCACGATCGCGGAGGCCTGCATCACGGCTCCGTTGTCGGCGGAATACGTAAGCGCCAGGACATATTTTCCGGCAGTCCCGGCCGCGGTGCTCGGAACAAATTGAATGCTGAGGATCTTGATGTTCGGCGCCTTGAAAAAGCTGATGCCCGCATCCGCGGCCGCTTTCTCATAGGCCGCGAGGAGCTTGTCCTGCAGCAGATTGGGCACGTTGTGCAGCGCCATCCGGAACAGATCCCCGGACACTCTGCCGTCCCTCACCACGAAATCGCGGTGGGCCTTCACGAAATTGATGACAATGCCGCGTATGTCGCGGAGAGACGGCCCCATGGCGAGCATGTAATTGACGAACTGGAAGACGTTCATCAAATAATTGCCTTCGCCCGGATGGAATTCGCCGACCGTTTTGGCATCCAGTCCCGCGAGGACAAGATAACCTTCCGGCGGCAGCCATCTGCCGGAGCCCATTCTTTCCATTTCCGACATGAGGACGGCGGCAAGGTCTTTTACGGACACAACAAGCGTGGCGTCCGCTCCGGTTTCGATGCGCACCGACGACTGCATGATCTGCGTGTAGAGCGCGGTGAGCCGGCTCATCACGTCATGTTCCAGCGCAAGCCCCTGGTCCGAACCCGGGCCCTGGAACGGGAAAACAACGAGCCCGCCGTGTTCCGGCGTACGCGGCTGAAGGGCCTGGATTTTCGCGCGCAATTCTTCCAGGATCGCCCTTGCCTTGGCGGACAGGTCTTCGAGCAGCTTGTCCAGGGAATCAAACTGGCTTTCGGAAATCACGTCGCCGACCTGGACGGACTTGAAAAGGTCCTCGATCTGCTGACGGCTTGCGGCCAAAGCCTCGCGGATCTGAATTTCCGGATCCGGAGCGGCCTTGTCCTCCATGTTCGTGATCGAAGTATTGGGAGCCAAATTGACGATTCTCAATTTATAGCCCTGCGGCACCTCGATGACCGTTCCCGGTTCGAGCGTCGCCATGTCGACGTCCACGCTGTAGAGATCAATGGACATTCCGCCGTCAGGCGTAGGCGCGGACGGCGTCACGCGCACGGTGAACTGCCCCATCATCACGGGACGCGTGCAGCTCATGTTGGGTTCTTTCCAGCCGAAGCAGCCGTCTTCGACAAAGCTCACCAGGACATCTCCTGCGCCTTTCGCGTCGAACTCGTAATCGCGGCTGTCGTTCCTTACGTCCGCGTGATTGAAACGCAGCAGTTCGCTGCCCGCGAACGCCGCCCTTTCCTGATCCGTCGGATAGGAAACAACGGGAGGCTCGACGTTCCTGTCGACGGAAGCAAGGATGATCAAAGCATCCTGCACGTCGAAGACGCCGTCCTGATTCACGTCAAAATTCATCTTTAAAATTCCGGCGGCCGGATCCGCCGAAAGCAGGTGCTCTTTGAAAGGTTCTCCGTCGTTCAGCGTCGCGTCTTCGGCTGCGGCCCCGTCATCGATAATCAGCTCGGCTCCGGACACGGCCGCGTTTTCCGTGTTGGGAATAAACGGCAGCGTCCACCAGAGCATCTTGTTGTAAAGCCCCGACAGGGCCTGATTCAGATCCGCCTTGCTTACCACGCCGTCGTTGTCGAGATCCGAATTTGCGATGAGAACATCCGTCAGCGCATCCACGGAAAATTCGGCGTCAAAGGACGTGGTGACGTTTTCGCTGAAAGGCGCGGACGTCGAATAAGCCAGGAATTTAACGGCTCCCTGCTTGTCCGTTTTCACGCCGATGAGAGATTCGAAGCCGTCGAAGGTAATGGCCAAACCGCCGTTGGTGGTCTTTCCGAAAGCATCCATGGCGATGAAATACTGCCCGTCGCCGATGCGGCCTTCCTTGATCGCCAGGCGGACCGCGTCCAGCATGGCCTGATGCCGGGGATTCAAAACCCCGTTGCGGAATTCCAGCATCATGGATTCGCCGTTCGAGAGCTTCACTTCATAAAGATGGGTCTTCACGTACATCAGCTGCCGGAAAGCCGGAAGCGCGTCGCCGTGCCCCACAAACTCCGGATAAAGGCCTTCCTGGAAATCGATGGATTCCTTGGCTTCGCCGTGCTCGAGCACCAGGTCGCCGTAGCCGGCAAGAATCCCGGCTTCCGCCGCGGCCCATTCTTCGTCACGGGCTTTGATCTTGGCTTCGAGATCCGAGATCAGCCCCGGAAGTTCGTCATGGCGTTTCACGGCCGCGGCAATAAGATCCCGCAGCGCCTGTTCCATGTCACCCACGCCTCCGATCGCGTCTCCAGCCTTGTCCGCAAGAGCCTTTGCATCGTCGAGATTGCCCGCGTCCAGCGCCTTTTTCAGCGCTCCCGCGATCTCGTCGAGCCGGGCGATCAGCATTTCATAAGCCGGCATGGACTCGGGCCTCATGAGAAGCATTTCGGGATCCATCTTCCCATTCAAAATCTGGTTGAGCTTCTTGAGTCTCTCTTCGAGTTCCTTGTTCATGCCCCTGGACTTGATGAATTCCTCGCCCAGGCCGCGGAGCTCGGCGATGGCGGAATCAAGCGCCGCCACGATTTCCTTATAATTAGGATCTTCCGGCTTGATGTTCTCAAGCTTCGCCGCCTGCGCGAACAGGTCTTCCAGAGTGTGGAAAAGAATTTTCCGCTCCGTGCCGTCCGAGAGGTGGATCACCGCGATGCTGCCGCGCGAGAGCGTGACGTCCAGGCTGTCGATGACGCCGTCCTGATTGAGATCCGAAACCGCGGAGCTCGGGACCGGGATCGCTCCACGAATCGTCAGCGTTGAGAGTTCGCCATGCGCGCCGGTCCTGTTGATTTTCACGATCACGCCGCTGTTGGCGTCGGAATATTCAAACTTGTTGATGACCTGCAGGACGTTCTCTTCGCCCTTACCGTCTCCTTGGGTGTATTCATAAACTACGTCGATATTGCCGGGCGTGCCGCCGGCGTATTGGACATAGCGCATCGTGATGCCCTTTTCCGCGAGAGGATAGCGGATAAGGGGCCGCGAACCGCGGGGCGCGGGAGGATAAATCATGGTGTGCATGGTCGCGCACATGCCGTCCGCGTCGAAAGAGCATTGATAGTAGTCCATGCCGTTGTAATCGATTTCCTTGAAGACCTGGTCCGCGGCAAAACAGGCCGCGCCCTTGGGGCAATAGCGGCTGAACATGCTGACCCTGTCCACGGTGTTGTTGTTCCACATGTTCTGGTCGTAAGAAACCGAAATGTGGACGAGGTTGTGCGACTCACCCGTGATTTCCTGAATCGTGACCGGGCCCTCATAGAAAAGCTCCGCGGAAACGAGCATCAGGTGCTTCGGCTGGCGGCCAAAATACATCAGAGGAATCGCGTCGTCCTTCATTTCCACTTGTTCGCCGTCGGCCTGCGCCGTTTCGAACATGAGCGCGTCGGCTTCGTCAGACGGCGCCAGGGTGCTCATGCGCAGCTCCGAGCCCGGTTCGGCGGCGATCATGTCTTCCGATAAATCCACCGTGACCGGATCAAGCATGATGGGCATGAGACGTTTCGGTTCGACCGGATTCTCCTGGAACGTGAATTCCATGTCCGAGGGAATGACGAATTCGCCCAGTGGATCGATTTCCGCGGGCTGGATGTGCGTGCCTACCGCTTCACCGCTGAAATGGATGGACGCAATGCCTGCATCCATGTCGATCTTGATCGTCATGAGTCCTTTTTCGATCCAGGACTGAACTCTGTCGTTACCCAGGCCGTACGTGCTTCCCAGATCGGCCAGGACCGCTTCACGCACCGCGGTTTCCGGAATTTCCGTATCTTCGATAGGCTGGACGTCGTTGACTTCGTAGAAGAGGCCCATCATTTCGCTCATGTGGTTCAGAGAGCCGGTCGCCTTGTAGCGCTTGCCGTCGGCGTTGAACTCGATGTTGTACGTGACAAGCGAAGCGCAGAATTTGCCGGCTTCGCAGGGCGACATCGTGGAGACGCCGTCTTCGAACTTCTCGATCTTGATGTTCTTGAAGTCCACGTTCAGATTGAGAGCGAGCTCCGTGCGGAAATGATCCTGCAGCGAAAGCGGCGAGAAATTCCAATCCGCGAACTGCCGCATCACCGCGGTCTGCATGTCGTCCTGTGGGTGGAATTCGAAAGCCACGATGACTTCCTGGCCGGGAATGACTTCGCGCGCCTGGATGCCTTCGGCCTTGTCCGCGTTGAGGAGCAGCGGGCCGGGGGCCTGGATGTAACGCAGATTCGGATTCACGGTCACCGAAGCCAGGAAATGCCCGTTGAAATCCTGATAAATCGGATAAGGCCCCATGTTCGGGTCTTTGGGAAGCCCGTCTGAATTCTGAATCGCGACGGGAGGCAGGATCAAAGCGGCGCGCATCAGGTGGACATGCGCTTCTCCGGCAACAGCCTTGAAAACAAATTCCTTCACGTTGCCTTTAATCCTCATGCCCTGCAATTCCAAGGCATCGCCCACGGTGGCCTGGATCAAGTCGACCAGATCCTTGTCCATCTGACCGACGGGAATGAAATCCCTGTCCCTCACCAGACGGCCCGTGATGACGAAGGTCGTCGTGGTTTTCCAGCCTTCATTAATAGATACGGTGCTATAGGTCACGATGTCTTCGAAACCGTCTTCCAGAGGCACCCGGTCGGACGGCATGCCGTGGCAGGCGGCTTTCATCATGGGATTGGCCGGGCAGCTGAACTCGGAAATTTTAAGCGTGTCGATCTCGGTGAATTTTTTCACCGTGCCGTCCGCGCCCGTCCACACGGCCTCGAGCTTTTCCCAATTTACTTCGACGACATTGCCGTCTTTGTCTTTCTGGTAGATGAGGCGGCCTTTCTCGTCGAATTTGTTTGTGACGTCCTCATGCGTTTCCGGTTTCGCGGCAAGAGAAATCAAAAATTCCGCGAGTGGGTCTGTCGCCTGCGCGGCTTCCCCGCCCGCCGAGTCGAGATGGGCGTCGATGGCGCGGCGGTTGCCGTCGGCATCGAGATAAACGCCGGTCACGTTCGCGGCGGCGCCGTCATATTCAAAGGTCGCCCGCACGCGGTCATGATGGTCACGGCGCACGATGGAGACGCTCAGGCTTTTGATCGCGTTCGGCGCGTAGTAGGGATACCGGATCGGCATCTGCGCGCCTCCGGCCGCCGCTTTGTCCGCCAGGACCGAACTTCCGGCCATGGGCGCCGAGTCATACGCAACCATGGGATACAGAATGTAACCATTCGCATGATCGAACTCCACGCTGCGGGTGTCTTCGAGAACCAGCCCGCCGCCGGACGTGAGCACCCTGCGATGGACAGCCGCGAACTGCCCGAACGCGTCCACGGTAAAGCGGTCCATGATGCGGTAGCGCTTGGTGCCGTCAAAAATTTCCGAGGCAATGCTGATCAGGACGCCGGAATCATCGTACGTGTTATGCTGGCGCGCGGAGTAGACAATCTTTCCCGCCTTGTATTGATCTTCCGAATGGCTCAGGAGGCGCTTGGACGAAAAATTGGGGTACGGCCAAAACATGCGGTCCGCGGGAAGCGTCGTGACTCCCGTGGCGGTCATGGGAGACGATTTTGCCACCGCATTCGGCTGGGCGCCAGCCGCGCCATTCAGCAGGACCTTGTCGTAATAATAGGGATAGTAATTGAGCGGGCCGGTGATGTCGTAAGAATCGGAAACACGCTGCGTCAGCTCGCCGTCTTCGGTGTAATTTTCCTGCTTCGTTTCCTGGAAATTAGGTTCGCCCTTGTCGTCCAGGCGGTAATGGTCGGTCGTCACGGAAGCCATCATGGCCTCGGCGGGATCCTTGGACGCGAAATAGCTGATGTATTCGCGTTCGACCAGGCCCTTGATCCCCGCGCGGTAATGCGGGTCCCAGCGGACCACGTCGTAGACCGCGAGCGGATAAATATTGCCCGGTCCGGAATCCTGCATCGGGTTCGAAGGCGAATACTTGGGGTCATACCGTTCGGTCCATTCGTTCAAGAGGACGTTGTCCGGGCCGTAATCGCTGCCGCGGATGAGAAGCAGATTGCCGGTGTCGGCGTCATACCGGAAAGACTGGACGTTCCGGCCCTGGACCGTCAGGGGCTGATCGCCGTATCCCGAAAAAGTCCGCGTCGCGGCTTTGATCACCTGCCCTTTGGCGTTGAAGGCCTTGCTCGTTTCGTAGCGGTAGGTTTCTTTGCCGTCATCGAAATTGAAGCTGCTGTTGGCGGAGACGCTGGTCTTCATGCTGCCGTCGTCGCGGTACGTGATGTTCAGTTCGTTTCTCCATGTCACCTTGCCCTGATAAAGCGATTCGGTCACTTCGCTGACCAGCTTGTCGGTAATGACGCCCGCGGCATCCGTCAGGAACGTGCGCGTGGTCGTGGTCTCGCTCGAGACCGCCCCATTCGAGCTGTACGTGACGTGCTTGGAGACTTCGTTGCCCGCGGCATCGTATTTCGACTGCTCGAGCGTCTCGTTGGAATAGGAATAGTTCGGTCCGGTGCTGGTAGAAACGGTCTTCTTCTCGAGTACGCGGCCCGCTTCATCCCGGGTGTAAGTCGTTTCGGTCTTGCTCGAGCTCTGCCAGCTTCCGGTATTTTCGTAGATGTCGATTTCGCGGAGCAGATTGCCCGCGGCATCATATTCGAAGGTCTGCTCGGACGTGGAAGCGCTGCTCTGCCCCTGCGGGTATTGGTAATCGCTTTTCGAGACCGCGCTGAGAAGCTTGCCGGCGTCGTTGCGCGTCTCGATGCGGGAAGAAGTGCCGTGCCCCTGGTCCTGGCCGTCCAGGAAGCTCTGCCACGACTGCTCCTGCTTGAGAAGATTCCCGTTCGCATCATAGGATTCCTGGGTCGTGCTCTTCGACTCGGAAGTCTTCGGGATGCCGTCGGCATCCGTGTAAAAGCTCATGGAAGACGACACGACTGTCTTATCATTTCCGTTGTACGTCGTCATCGTCATCGAGGTCCACGTCTTTTCCATTTCGCCCGTCTTGGCATTCAGGCCGAGGCTTTCGGAAGCTTCCTCGGTAACACGGTCTTTGTCGTCGAAAGTCCGGATAACGGAGTACTGAGACGTGAGGCCTTTGTCATCGTAGGAAAATGATTTGTAAGAGAGCTGCTGACCCGAAGCGGACTTTTCTTCCGTGGAAGAAAGGAGAAGACGGCCCGCATCAATGCTGACCGTGTAGGACGCCTGAGAACCATCCTCGTTTTTGTGGATGAAAATGATCTGTCCGTCCTGCGAAGAAGGCACTTGAGGATTGGACAAATTCGCGAGCGCTTCGTTGCCCGACGCCGCAAAAGGATGGCGGAATTCCGACTGGTCGAGGACGTAAGACTCCTCGAGATTCAGCTGTTTGTAAATGATCGCGCGCGCCTGTTCGGCAACATCTTTTTCCGAACGCATCCGCTTCGCCAGCTCCTCCTTGGAAAGAAGCCCCTCTTCTTCCTCGGTCACGATTTCTCCGCCCAAAGTACGGATCTTGTCATCGGCCTGATTTTCGACCTTTTCTTCCTTGGGGGATTCCGCGTCGGTCGTCAGCACACCCTCGTTGCTCATCATGAAGATCTCGGAAGTCGAAGCGTCTTCCTCTTCCGGCGCCGCCTCCGGCTTTTTCTCGTCCGCCTTGATCTCTTTTTGGGGAGTGGACACACCGGTGGCGTTGAAGTCATCAGCTTCCTGGGACCAGCCGAGCGGAACGATCTGGGTCAAAGTCATCGTGACGGACACGAGCAGACACATGAACTTCTGGAGTTGGCTGGTTTTCATTTACTGCCCCCTTGAAGAGAATTTTTGAATGTATTTGCTTATTATTGCTATATTTCTAATTACATCTCGGGCAACTATATTAATCTCTTTAAAAGCCTACCTTATAAACTAGCCCAAATCAACGCTGCATGTAACATCTTTTAAAGTACACTTAAAAACTATATCAGAACGGCAAATCTATCTATCAAAAAGTGACATCCGGTCAAAAAGGAACGCTGAGCGGTCATTTCAGGCTGGCAAATGCAGGCGGGGTTCTCGCTAAGACTAACATTCCTAACTCGCTGGGCATAAAAAAAGCGGGAATGTTCTTCCCGCTTTTTTTGAAATACCAGATTAGATTTTCACGTCAACGTCATCGGAGGACGCCCGGCGCGCGGCCAAACGTCTTTCTTCGATCATTCTTTTGATCTTCTCGCGGCGGCGCGTTTCTTTCATCCGGTCCATCATACTGTCCAGCCATCCCGTCTCTTTTGAATCTTTATGCCGGACATCCGCATCCATCCGCTTCTGCACATTTTCCGGAGAAGGCTTAGGGGGCATGAGCGGATCCAGCTTTGTTTCTTGCTGGGTCAATATTTTGTCTTCCGGACCGGCTGCCATGGAGTTTTCGTCCGCGATATCATTCGCGGGCAATTCGGGAATTCCAACGATCCGGCTTTCTTTGCCCGGCTCCGGAGAGAACATAAAAGGCTTTAAGCGCCCCTGGGGAGCGTCTTCATCTTCGTTTTCATCAGTCTTGGCTTTGTCCTCTTTGTCTTTGCGTTTTTCCTTTTCGTCTTTATGTTCAGGCTGGTCCTCGTCGATCTTCACCGTGCGAAAGCCGACCGGCCGAACCACCAGATGCACGACAGCGCCTTCGACGATATCGCCGCTGCCTTGATAGTCCTGAGAATTTCCCGCCCCCATGTTGCTCTTGAACGTAAAGACATAGGAAGCGTTCGAAGAAAGCATGGCGGAAGCGGACGCATCCGCCGCTCCTTCGGTGCCCGCGGCCGGATTCGGCTCAATTTTCAATTTGCTGATTTGTCCCAGCTCTTCCTTCATCTCCAAAGCCCGCCGTATAAGCTGGCGATGGACGTTCAGCATTTTCTGAGACTTCAGCGTGGCGGTGTTCGCGGTTTTAATATCTACGCCGGTTCCCTCCTGGGAAACCGTCGGATGAATTTCCTCAACAGTCGCGGAAGAATCTCCCTGACCCGCAATTTCTTCCTTGGGTTCCACGGAAGAAACGGGGGCGTCCTGGACAACGGGTTCCTTGATCGTTTCTCCGGAAGAAACCGCGGGCTCTTCAAGGATGGGCTTAAGCGGTTCTTCAACAGGCGTGTCTTCGATCGTGCCTTCATGAATTACCTGATCCCCCGCCGTTTCCGTGGCAGCTATTCCGCTCCCCTCTACCGCGAGCGTCCTTCCCTGCTCATCGACCGAAGAAGATTCCGCGGGCACCTCTTCATGACTGACGGCCGTCTCACCGGATACAATGCCGCCTTCGCGGCCCTCCACGGGGACCTCGCTTCCGTCTGTCACAGTCTCTTGCGCGCTCACCGCCTCACCTTCTCCCGCCGGCTGCGCGGTGTCCTGATGAATCTCTTCTCCGGATGCCGGGTTCTGCGGCTCCTCGGCATTCATGATGTCGGATGCAGAGGCGCCGGAATTCTGGCCGGTGCTTTCCTCGGTGATAATGGCGGCGTGTCCGGGCATTTCGATGGGATCTGCGTCACGATGCTCCGCCTGGATATCGCCGCTCGCCGCAACCTCTCCCGCAGGCTCTTCTGCCGGCTGGCTGGAATCTTCGTGGATCTCTTCCGCGGCGGCGTGCTCTTCAGAGGCAAGAGTTCCCGAGAAGATGGGCAGTCCATTCACCATCGTGCCGTCGAATCCCAAAACAACGTCCGTTTGCTTTTCTTTGAATTCCGCCATGTAACGGCGGATGGGTTCCGTAAGCCGCACGGCGAATTTGCCGCTCGACTCCAGGCTTTTCAGGCCGACGAGAATGGCCGAATCCGGCTCCAGATTCGGAATAATCCCCGCGAAGTGTCCGGTGATATCGAAGCTCCGGCCGACCTCATCCACGATTTTTCCATTCCCCATTTCGACATTTGCGATATGGAGGCTCAGCTGCCTGTGCGGCCCTTCGCCGGTTCCGTTATTTTCTTCCATCAAATAAACCACTTTGTGGGCGCAATCTTCTCCCGTGCATTCTTTTTTAGGGAAATTGGTCAGAACCATGACCCGCGCGCCGCTATCGTGATGAAACCCAGCAAGCATGTCCTCGACGTCTCTTTTGACGGACGGCTGCGCGGGAGTTTCCGGATGCTGCGGGTGTTCCGGGTGCTCGGGGTGTTCCGGATGCTCAGGATGCTCCGGATGTTCGGGATGCTCTTGGGCATTCTGCTCGACATGTTCCTCAGCCGGATTCGCGGCATGTTCTTCGACCGGCTTGTCCCTATGCTCCTCAGCCGGCTTATCGATATGCTCTTCAATCTGTTCGTCGGCGTGCTCTTCGGCGGGTTTCTCCACATGCTCGGCCGCATGCTCCTCGACCGGCTTCTCGACATGCTCTTCAGCCGGCTTGTCGGCATGTTCCTCAGCGTGTCCGAGAGCTTCGTGCAATTTGGCTTGGATTTCTTTTGCCTCATCCAAAGCCTTCGCCACCTCATCGACGATCTTACCGTTCGCCTTGGTCCAGGCTACGGTATCGCCCATTTCCTTTTGGATGTCGGCGACCGTTGTGGGAACCGTGTTTGATTCTACGGTTTTCACATCGGCGTCATCGACCTGTCCATCCTCGTTTTTATCAAAAACCTCAACCGCCCGATGGTTAATCCGGCTTAGTTTTTCCACTCCAAGATTGAGATCATCGATGTTGTGCGCCGTCAGGCTTTGAAGGCCCGCCGCCAAATCGACATTGGCCCCCTCAAGCTGGGACTGAAGTTCCCCTTCCGTTTGAGAAAATTCCTGCGCGATCTTTTTGAGTTCGTTCAGCTGGTAAACCTGGGCCGAGACATTCTTGAGAAACACAATCCTTCTTTCCATGAGATCCCGGCTGTTGAGCTCCGGCTTCGGCTCCCGTTCCGCTTTCGGTTCGGGCTTATGATCTTGGACGGGAGTTAATTTGATCTCGACATGGAAAGGTTCTCCCTGTCCGGGCTCACTTCTGCGGACGCTGGCGATGCCCGTAAAACGGCGGCCTTCGGGATTTTCGATTTTGACTTCAAACACCGCTTTGTCTGAGGTCGGCTCCAGTTCGTAGCGGCCTTTGTCGCCGAATTTTTTCGTCAGGCGCTGGATCACCATGTCTTTAAACGACACCGCATTGTCGGAACCGCCGAGGCTTCCCGGAAGAAGGGCCGGCGCCTTGTCATGCTCGCGGCGCTCTTTGGCTTCGCGGATTTTTTCTTCAAGCGGGAGGCTGCCAATGTGGACGGCTCTGCCCGACTTGACGTCGAAGATTTCCGTTTTGCGGTCCGTTATTTTACTTTCTGCTTCTTTGGCGTAATCCGCGTAAGGAGGAAGGCCGCTGTGCTCTTCTTGTTCTTTCCGGCGCTCGATGGCTTTGTCGATTTGGCCTACGCCGATAACGGGCGTGATCCCATTATCGGTCTTTTGGATTTCGGCCTGCTCTTCCGCGAATCCCAGCGGACCTCCCTGCGTTAATACCATGGCGAAAGAAATCGCCACCGCCAAAGATTTCAGGCCGATGTTGGAGCGGATGATCATAGATTCCCCCTCAAAAAGATTTTTCCAAGAATGAAGACTTTTGCTAGTCGCCGTACTATAGATATCGGTGTTCACTCAAAAGGTTACTTCATGATAAAAAACTTTTCAAGCGCCTTTAAAAACTACATATAAACCAAGGCATCATGTGAGGTTACGCGGGTTTAAGGCGCTTTAAAAAGTAGGATAAGTCTGGCGGGTGGGGTTACCAGCTGCCCAAAGAGGCTTTCAGCTGGCGCGCATAACGCCGTGAAAGCGGTATTTTGGAAGCCAGGGGAGGCTTCAGGAGAATCTCGAAATTCCCGCTGAACATCGGAGAAACTTTTTCGACTTTGTCGAGATTGACGATATACGCCTTGTGGGTCTGCGCGAATCGCGAAGCATCCAGATTCTCCAGCAGGTCTTTGAGCGTGGAATTGACGATCAGTTCTTTGCCCTGGAGCACCGCGATGACTTCGGTGTATTTGGCGTAGAAATAATAAACTTCCTCGGGATTGATCACGACGCGGTCCTTCGCATTCCGGGCATGCCCCATCCATTTTTTGAGCATTCCTTTTTTTGCCAGATGTTCTTCGAGGGCCATGAGCCGTTCCTTGGCCGCACCTTTCATCTGCACCAGTTCCTCGGCGTGTTCGAACGTTTTCCGGAGGCGCGCCGGATCATAAGGCTTGAGAATGTAATCGATGGCCTTGGCCTCAAAGGCCTCGATCGCGTATTGATGATAAGCCGTGGCAAAAACGACCAGCGGCGGCGAAGGCCAGTCCGCCAGCTTTGCCGCGACTTCGAGCCCGGAGATGCCCGGCATTTCGATGTCGAGAAAAACCACGTCGATATCCGGCTGGGCTTTCAGCTTTTTCAGGGCTTCTTCGCCGGTCGAGGCGGTTTCCGCGACCTGGAACGCCGCGTTGGCACTGACGAAGCGCGACATCTCGTCCCGCGCCAAAGGTTCGTCATCGACGATCATGACTTTGATGGCCATTATTTTTCCCCTTGAGATACAGGCAGCCTCACCGTGACGGAAAGCCCCTGCCCAGCCTTGCCCGAAAATTTCAACCGATGCGCCTTCCCGTAAAGCCGCACGAGCCGCTGGTTGATGTTCTGAAGGCCGATGCCGAATTCTCCGGAAGCATACTCCCGGCTCAGGATCTTTTCCATGGTGTCTGCATCGGCTCCCGCGCCGTCATCCTTCACTTCCACTTCCAGGCATTTGCCGCTTTCCGAGATCCGGATCGTGAGCCTGCCGCCCTCTTCTTTTTTGCTGATGCCGTGCTTGATCGCGTTTTCGACAAGCGGCTGCAGGACGAGGAATGGGATCTTCGCGTTCCAAAGCGCTTCGGGGATTTCGATGACTTTCTCGACCCGGAGCCTTTCCTGGAAACGCGCCTTTTCCAGCTCCAGGTAGGAATCGATATAGCCCAGCTCCTCGCGCAGCGTGATTTTGTCGTCCACGCGCTTGATGGCCCGCCGGAAGAAATCCGCGAGGTTCAAGACGAGCTTGCGGGCTTCGTGCGCGTTCTCCCGGTGGCAGATGGCCGAAATGGTATTGAGCGCGTTGAACAGGAAATGCGGGCTGATCTGCGCCTGAAGGAACAAGAGTTTGGTCTGGAGAAGTTCCGTTTCCATTTCACGCCGGTGATCTTCGCGCAGAATTCCGGAAACAACGGCCAGAAAAACAAAAACCGCGCCGCCTTCCATCAAAGCGAGAAAAAGAATGCTCATCAGGGCGTAAGTCCAGGAGAGTTCCCGGGCCAGAGGGATGTAGACCAGCGCGCCGTGAAGCGTGCCGGCCGCGGCTCCGGTGAGCAGGCCGGCTTTGGCCGTATTGCGAAACGAGCGTATCGAGCGCGCGCCCAAACCGCCCAGCGTTCCCGCAGCAAGCGCGATCCAAAAATAAACGTGCAGCTCGGGATTCAGGACCCACCGGAACGCTCCCACCAGAAAGCCGGAAAGCACGCCCGGCCACAAGCCTCCCAGAAGGCCTCCGATGGCCAGGAGCACGACCTGGATGTCGAAGAAAGCCCATGCGGATTCGCCGTAACGGGACACGTCGAAAAATGAAAAAAAGAGCGCCGTGATCACGGTCATCATGGCCAGATACACCTTGCCCATGACCGAGATCCGGTCCGCGTGCAGCATGCGCCTGAAATACGGAACACGGATCAGGAGAAAAGCAAGGAGCGCGAGGATCGCGTATTTCTGAATGATTTCGCGGTAGATCTCCAGCCATTCCAGCCTGAAAGTTCTTTGAAGGTGTTCGGGGCGCTGCGAGTTGATGAGCGCGAGGTCTTCCAGCGCTTCTCCCAGGATCGTGTCCGCTTTCGAAAATTCGCCGTTCATCATGGCCTGAGAAGCCATCCGGATTTTGGGAAGGATGTGGAGGATGTCTTCTTCCCCGACGTTCAGCTCCCCGGCAAGGGCCACGGCCTTATCGTATTTGGCCACGACTTCTTTTTGAGACGGGTCTTCAGCGTGCGAAGGCGCGGAAGGGAAAAGAAAGAAGCAGAGGACAAAAAGAAAGAAAGCGGAAAAAAACCGCTTAGGAATGGAGCTTTTTCTCGAGGATTCTGCGGCGCTCTTCATTGATTTCCGAACGTTGATAGTGGATTCCGGGAGGCAGATAAGGTCCCAGATTTGCCGCGGCCAGGGCGATATGGGAGGCCACGTTCAGCCCGTCTTGTTTATATCGGGCGTCGGCGCGTTTTCCTTCATTCGCGGCCTTGCGGTAGAGCTGCTCGAGGACGCGGTAAGCCTCGGCCTTTTCCTGCTCGGTCATGCGCTTGTTCATCAGAATGCTCAGCCAGGGATGGATCTGGTCGAGCGACTGGAAACGCAGCAGCAATTCGGTCTGCCGCATCATTTCTTTTTCTTTGTCCTGCAGGTCGGAAAGCGCCTGCGCCTGGACAGCATGTTCGGTGCCCGGAGCCGGCATGATAAGCGACGGCACGGGGCGTGAAGAGGCCAGAATGCGCTGCCGCGCGGCCTTCAACTTGAGCACCTTGATAAGCAGCCGTTTCTTGCGCGCCCGCTCCGGAAGGTAAACGCGGCGCATCCTCTCCGCGGTTTGCGCGAGCGCTTCGTCCACGCTGCGGAAAAATTGGTTCAAGAGGCGGTCGATCTGCCCGTCGAGCTCCCGGTCTTCCTGTTTCTTCCCTTCCTGTTTTTGGGAATTTTCCTGCAAATATTCCGTGAGCATCTGGAAAATTTCGTCGTAATGCTTTTGGCGTATCTGCCTGGCCTCTTCGGAATTGGCGCGCACGATTTCCACGGGCGCTTCCTCCTCGCGGACTTCCGGCTTATCGGAAGCGACTTCTTCCTTTCTTTCCTCGATCGGAGCGGCGATAGGCACCCGGGCTGCCGGAACATTTTCCAGAGGACCGGAAGTGACTTCGACGGATTCGATCTTGAGGGAAACGGTTTCCTTGTCTTCCGCCGCGGGCTGCTCTTGCGAAGGCGCGCCGGGAACCGCCTGCTGGTAAGCGGCCGAAGCCTTGGAGAGAAAATCATTCGCGTCTTCGTTGAGGGGTTCAATCGGAATAATTTCAGGGGATTTTTCCGGTTCCGGCGCCTTTTTTTCTTCTTCGGGCGGCGCGCTTGCTTCGGCCGTCATCATGCTGTACACCGCGGCTTTGAAGGCCGCAAAGAAAATGACTTCATTGCGGACACCGTTTTCGTCCTCTTCATTCGCCGTGATGCCGTCTAAGACATTATTGATTTTTTCTCCGGCGCGCTTTTTCTGATCCGCGTTCAGCCGGCTGCCCTCGGGCTCTTTTTTGACTTCTTCCTGGGGCTGATCTTCTTCAGCAATGGGCGAAAGCGGATCTCCATCCAGAAATTTTTCCCAGCTCGGTCCCTGGGAAGCGTCGGCCTCAGGGATGGCGCGTTTGGCTTTGTTATATTCGATGGCCGGCGCGGAAGACTCCGTCAGCGAGGCTTCTTGATCCTGATAAGATCCGGATCCGGCGAAAGCGGCAGGGAGCGCCTGCGAGAAAGCTAAAGAAAGACAGATCGCAAGTGACAGGACACGTGTTGGAAGATCGGTTTTTCGGTTCATGCGGAATACTTTTTCGGGAAAGTCCCGATTCCTTCCGATAAAAACTTTATACCGCTATTTATAAAGTACTCAAGGATGCTTTTCAGAACAAGTCATAAGGGCACCCATCATGTAGCAAAATCAATCAGGAAAGATCAGGCTTGAGAGGATTCGTCTTTGCGGACAAGCCAGTTGTGAAGACTGAAGGGATGACCGGAGGTAAAAAAGAATTTAAAACCGATGAGGGCATTGGTGAGATCAACGATCGCCATTTGGCGCGTGGTGAGCTGCGGTCCGTACTGGCCGAAGCAGCCGCAGGAACCTCCGGCCGTGCCCCAGAATGACGGGCTCGACACCAGGACCGCGACGAGACTGGCCGACAGAATTCCAAGCACAAGCGAGCTCAGCCGCGGCGCGTATCCCAGAATGACAAAAACGCCTACGATCCACTCCACCCACGGCAATCCGCGGGACAGCGGGTCGAGCAGGAAAGGCGGGATGATTTCGTAGTGGCTGAGGACCCCGCGGAAATTTTCGTGAGGCTCCATCAGTTTCAGGAATCCCGCATAAGCATAGATGCCGCCGAGGAAAAAGCGCATCGTAAGGTAAAGGGCGGTCTCGAGTGTTTTCTTCATGCTCAGCTTGCCGCGGGTGCGGGGGTTGAAGGCGTGGGCGTGGGCATTGCCACGGGGACCGATGCTGGCGCAGCCTCGGGTGCCGATGCCGGCGCGGCCTCGGGTGCCGATGCCGGCGCGGCCTCCGGCTCCTGCGCTTTTTCGGCGGGAAGCTTCAGCGTCCTGTGAATAATTTCTTCCGCTTTGGTTTTCAATTCCAGATGCCCGACAGCCCGTTCTTTGTTGATAAAAAACGTGGGCGTGGAACGCACCTGCAGCCTGTCTCCTCCCTGGCGCTCCTGCTTGATCTTTTCCTGAATGCCGGTATCGGCCAGGCACGTGGCGAAAGCATCCACATCGAGGGAAAGGATCTGCGCGTCCTTAAGAAAAAGCTGGGTCGGATTTTGAGGGCCGGACCAGACCGCCTGTTCCTGGAACAGAAGGTCGTGGTATTCCCAGAATTTTCCCTGCACGGCCGCGCACTCGGCCGCCTGATGCGCGATGGAAGACCACTGGTGCCCGGCGAGCGGGAAATGATGGAAGACCACGCGGATTTTGCCCGGATACTTTTCGAGAAGCGCCTTCAGTACCGGCTGCGCGCGCTGGCACGCGGGACATTGGAAATCGCTGTACTCCTGGATCTCGATGGGGGCGTCGGCAGGGCCTTTGACTTTCGGCTCGGAAGCATACGCCTGCGGCAATTCTCCCAGATGCACGAAATTACGCCGGACGACCAGGACCCCGGAGACCAGAAACACGGTGAGAAAAAATCCGGTCAGCATGTATCGAGCATTCATAAGACCTACCTCTTTTGTTAAGGCTGCTACGCCGGCTTCTTCTTGTTGACGATGTCCTGCAAATCGCCGGCCGCAAGCACCCGGAACGCGTAAATCGTATTGTTCCCCGCTTTTTCGGCTCTGTCCAGCGCCCTTTCCGCGAGATCGAGCAGATTGGCTTCGGCTTTGACGCCGTCTTCGGGAAAACTCGCGACGCCGAGACTCATGTTCAGCCGCATTCCGGACGGAAGGCCGAAGTCATGGCGGCCGGCCGCTTCCAGAAAACGCCGCGCGTAAACCAACGCGCCTTTTTTCCCGGTGTCCGGCAGCATCACCAGGAACCGTTCCTTCCCGCAATCGGTGACTATATCATTCCTGCGGCTAAAACTCAGCAAGAAATCCGAAAAACGGCGCAGCGGGATGCCTGCTTCATCCCACGCGGAGAATGCCTTTTCGCCGTCGAGGAGCTGCGGCCGGATCATGACGACCGAAAGAGAAAAAAAATACCGGACCGCCCGCTGGAATTCCGCGCCAAGCCTTTCCTTTAAATACTGGTCATTGTAAAGGCCGGTGATGGGGTTTTTCAAGTCCCCGCCGCAGGTCTGGCGCTCCAGGCGCGCCACGGTCTCGCTCAATTCGCGGATGCGCAGGATCTGACGGGCAAGGCATTTGATGGAATCGGCATTGAGCGGCTTGGAGACCATGGCGAAAACGTTTTCGCCCAAGGCATCGGCGTCGAATTCGCGGTCCGGTTTGTCGGAAACAACGACAAGAGGAACCGCCGGGAAAGACTGGTTCAAGGCGCGGAAGGAATCTTTGGAAGTTTCTTCCAGGAGGACGGCCTCCATGAAAACGGCGTCGAAGGACTGGCGCGAGAGTTCTTTTTCGGCTTCTTGAATGCCGGACACGCGGCGCACGGCATGTCCCGGCGCGGGAAAAACGGCGCTGAGAAAGCGGGATAAATCCTGGTCTCGTTCCACTACGAGAAACAAAACGCTCATAAATCTCCGGAAACCGGAGCCGACTGCCGGTTGCTTTTCCGTGAGTACTTTAAGCATGTCCGCCGAAAGGCCGAAAGTTAGATTCTGACCGTTTTCTTGTTAATTTCAAGAATTTGTTTGTTGATGCCTTCCAGCGCCTGAAGCGCCTCCAGGGACACAGGGCTGCGAAAGCTCCAGTTCCCGTCATTGACCGTGCCGGGAAAATTGATTCTCGCATGCCAGGGATCGGCGTCGAAATAGTCGCCCAGCGAAAGCCAGTCGTGGATCAGCTGGATGCAGAAAACGGCGCGGCTTTCTGAGGCTTTTTCAAGGGACTTTCTCACGAACTCCCGCACGGGCGGCGTTTCCCGGCAGCCCAGATAGCCCAGGAATTGTTCCTTTTCGTGGAACGAAAGCCGGTGGAGGTCCAAAAAGGCGCGGATGTGATCGTGCGGGCGCTCCAGCGCATATGCCAGCGCGTCCGGACTGGAAATTTCCTTTTTCCAGCGCAGCCTGCCGTAGACCGGCGGCTCGAACAGTTTTTGCTTCATGGCCGCGGGATCCATGTGATGCGTGCGGCACATATTATCGAAGAGCCCCTCGTCCGCGGTGCCGACTTCGTAGTTCCACCAGCCGAGGAAGATTGACATGTCATGCGTGGACATGAGCGCCAGCGAGTTTTTCCGGTACTCGGACGGCGCTTTGAATTCCCCCTGTGACTCCCAATGCCGCGTCCAGCGCTGCACGTCCATTCCGGGCATCGCATACTCCCGCAGGGTTTTGTACGAGCACTCCGGGACAACGCCCAGGTCCTCGGCGCAAGGAAGCATGTCCGTGTTGGAGACCATCACATCGATGATTTTTTTTCCGTGCTCTTCCCAAAGCGCCTCGTTCTGAGGATCGAAGACCCCGTATTTGCCCGCGTTCTGAAGCGGTTCGTGGACGGCGATGGTCCAGAGGCGGAAAAGCCCCACGACGTGGTCGATGCGGAACAGGTCGTAAAAATTCTGCGCGTAGCGGACTTTCTGGATGGTGTACTCATGGCCGTGCGCCGCGATCTCTTCCCAGTTGTAAGGAGGCATGCCCCAGCGCTGCCCTTCGGCAATGTAAAGATCGGGCGGCGCGCCGGAAACGCGGTCCAGCTTGAAATAGTTCTGCCGCGCCCACACGTCCGCGCTGTCGCGCGAAACAAGGAGCGGCAGGTCGCCCAGGATCAGCACGCCTTTGCCGAGAGCGTGGGCCTTGGCCTTGCGGAATTGCTCGCAGCACTGCCACTGCAGCCATTCGTAAAAGCGCAGACCTTCCTTTTCTTCGCCGCGCAGACGGGCCAAAACGCCTTCATGCCTTTGCCGGTATTCTTCGGGCCAGCTTTCCCAGGACCCGGGATGCTTGTCCTTGATCACGCGGAAAAGCGCGTAATCCTCGAGCCAATAGCGCTGGGACTCTGCGAACTTGCCGAAGGCTTCCGGAAATTTTCCGCCGCAAGCGTCGAACATGGCGCGCAGAAGCGCGAGTTTGGCGCGCTTGATCCCGTAATCGACGCGCGGCCGGCTCAGCGGAAAGTTTTTCCGCAGCTCTTCGATCTTCGCGCGGTAAGGCTTCGGATCCACGCCTTCGATCTGTTCCACATTCAGATAAAGCGGCTCGAGGGCAAAGCTGCTTTGGCCGTCGTAGGGACGAAAGTCAAAGCCCACGTCGTTCAAAGGAAGAAGCTGGATCAGGCTCAGGCCCGTCTGCGCGCACCAGTCCGCCAGCCTTGTGAGGTCCGGGTATTCGCCGACTCCGAGGCTCTGGGCGGAGTGCAGCGAAAAAAGAGGAACGCACACGCCCGCGCGCCGGCGGGTTCCTGTTTTCTGCCATTGCCGGGACAGGGGCGAGGACAGGAACTCTTCATATTCCTTCGTCGACGTATGAGGCTCGGCTGCGTTCATAAGGCTCCTAATTTTTCGAGCGGAACGGATAAATGAATTCTGTTTTTTTGGGAATGCGCAGGCGCTTGGAAAGGCTTTCCGCGAAAGCCATTTCCATCTCGTCCCAAAGTTCAGGCGCGATGTCGTCTCCGAGTTTGAAACTGCCGCCCGCGATCGGGCCGTGCCCGCCCGCCTCGCCGCGGTTGGCGAAAATGTCCCGGAGGATCCTCCCCGCTTCCACGCCCGGCACGGCCGTTCTCAGGGACACGTGGAGATTGCCCCGGAATCGCCCCGTGCAGCACGAATAACGGACTCCCTTGCACGTGAGCAGGAAGTCTGCCGTCTGCGAAACAACGTCAGGATTTTCCACGGAACCGAGGTGAGAAACTATCAGGCCCCTTCTGACCATGGCGCGCTGGATTCCCTTGGCCAGCGTACCGAAAAAGCGGCGGGAGCGCGTCGGGTTTTGGATGCGGGCAAGCGCGCGAAGGTCGCAAAATGGGATGATGTCGCGGTAAGTATCGATCACCTGCCCCTGCGGCGCGCGGTAAAGATTCAAGGTGTCCGTCAGAATTCCGTACGCAAGCGCCGCCGCGAGGCGGGACGGAATCACGCCTTTTTTCAAAAGGAGAACAGCCCGGGCGAGAATCACGCACGTCGCGCCGCAGTCAGGATCCACGATCGTGAGGTCCGCCGAAGGTTTGCCGAGTGAGGCATGCTGGTCGATGATCATCGTCGCCTTCCGGTTTTTGGGAAAGGAGTTGTTTTCGAATTCGGGCTGCGTGTCCAGAAGCGCGGTGTATTGATAGCGCTTCAAGTCCGAATGCTTCAGCTTGTGAACGGGAAGCTTCAGGATCTGCACCATGCCCCGGTTTTCGTTGCGCCCGAGAATGCCGCCGTAGACCACGCGGGAAACAATGCCGAAATGTTCGGCAATGTACTGGAGCGCCACGGCACTTGCCAGCGAATCAGGGTCAGGATAATCGTGGGTCAGGATGAGAAGCGGCGAGATGCTTTCGCGCCGCGCTTCCAGGAACCGCAGGATGCGGCGCGCATTGCGGACGACGTTGAAACGGCGGGGGTCTTTATTCACGCCCGCCCCCCTTGTTGTTTTTCCGGTACTCCTCGAGCAGCCGCTTCAAGTCCGAATCCGCGGACCGCAGCATCTGGGAGCCGACGAAAACAAGGATGGAAAACTGCCAGCAGTCTTCCGGGCCCAGCACCAGGCCGGCCGTCATGTTTTCTTCTTTTTGGAGCAGGGCGAGATAATGATCGGCCGCCTGTTTCAACCGGCCATCGTAAACAGAAAGGGAATCCGTGAGGTTGTTGTATTTGAACGAAGGGAATTGAACGCCGCGGATCAGCAGGAAGTTCATGAAAAGGTCGGCCTCGCGTTTTTTCTCGGCATTCCAGTCGAAGCCTTCCCATTGCGGGCTGTTCGGCGGCAAAAGAAGCGAAGGCTTTTCCACCACGACTTTGCCTTTGCGCACGAACGTGTCGCGGGCGCCATGGTACTCCGACAAAAAAATGTAGGACAGGGGCGTTTCCTCGAACGTAGACAGAGGCTGGATGCGCGGACGGAGGATTTCGGTATGACGCAGCGCTTTTTCCCAGCTTTTCTCGAGGTCCATGAGTGAGTTCCTCTTTTTTAGAAACGCAGGATCTTCTTCAAAGCCGCGGGCAGAAACTCCAGAAGGTCGGACGCCACGAGTCCCGACCTTCCTTTTTGGGCGGCGGCAAGGTCTCCCGCAAATCCATGCGCATAAACGCCGAAGCGCGCCGCGTCCCAGGCCGTCAGGCCGCGCCCCAGCAGCGCGGCCACGATGCCCGTCAGCACGTCCCCGGTTCCTCCCGAGGCCATGCCCGCATTGCCCGTGGAATTGACGAACGTTTTCCCGGCGGGCGAAGCCACCACCGTGCCCCGGCCCTTCAACACCACGATCACGCGGTATTTTTCCGCGGCTTCCGTAGCGCGCTTCACCCGTTCCCGCGGCAAGCCCGGCGTCCTGCCGCCGAAGAGCCGGACAAATTCTCCGGGATGCGGCGTCACGATGGTCGCGCCGGGCAAATCCTTCAAAAGTTCCGGCCGTCCGCGGAAGGCATTGATCCCGTCCGCATCGATCACCTTCGGAAGCCCGGCCTTGAGCACCACGGCTCTTGCCAGACGCTGCGTTTCCGGCACCTGCGAAAGGCCCGGGCCGATCGCGAGCACGTCCTGGGTTTCCAGAAATTTCAGCACCGGCTTTGCCGCGCGAAAAGCCAGGCTTCCCTGCCGTGTCGAGGGAAAAGGACGGACCATCACTTCCGCCTCGCGCCGCGCCGCCACGGCATAAATTTTTTCCGGCACGCCTACGGTGACCAGTCCGGCGCCCGCGCGCATCGCGCCCATGCCGGCCAAGTGCGCGGCCCCGGTATAACCGATCGCGCCCGCGGCAATAAAGATCCGGCCGAAATCACCTTTGTGCGCTTCCGGCCGCCGCCCGAGCTTGGAGCGCATTTCTTTTTCGAGCGCGGCTTTCCTCATCACGCACGCCGCATGGCGTTTTTCATTTCCCGCACGGCCTGCCGCATCCCCGTGAACATGGCACGCGCCACGATCGAATAGCCGATGTTCAATTCCTCGATCTCGGGAATCCGCGCGATGGGCCCGACATTTTCATAATCCAGTCCATGCCCCGCATGAACGGCGAGCCCCAGCGCATGCGCGAGCCGCGCCGCTTGGGCGATCCGCTTAATTTCCCTGCGCCTGCGCGCCCCGGAGACTTCCGCATATGTCCCGGTATGAATTTCGATGGCATTGGCGCCGAGCTTCGCGGCCATGCGGATCTGCGGTTCGAGCGGATCGATAAAAAGGCTCACCGCGATTTTTTGGGCCCGGAGCTTCGGGATGAAAACCTTCAAACGCGCCGCGTGCGCCACGGCATCCAGGCCGCCTTCGGTGGTCAGCTCGCGCCTTTTTTCCGGGACAATGCAAACCTTCTCGGGCCGGTACCGCAGGGCAATGGACAAAATGCCGGGGTCGAGCGCCATTTCGAGATTCACGGGCACGCGGCCCTTTTGTTTCACTTCCGGCAAGTCGCCGTCCTGGATGTGCCGGCGGTCTTCACGCAAATGCAGCGTGATCTGATCCGCGCCGCCCTTCACCGCTTCCACGGCCGCGAGCGCGGGACTCGGCACCTTGCCGCGGCGCGCCTGGCGCAGCGTGGCCACATGGTCGATGTTCACTCCGAGCGAAAGCTTCCTGCGCTTCATGTTATTTCCGTTTCAGCATGGCTTTGACCTTGACGGTGGAGTCGTCCTTCAGGCTCACGCCTTCGGGAAGCACGATCTCGGCGGAAACTTCCTGCGAATCCTTTTCCATCTTGGCCGTGTCCACGTAGGCCAGCATCTTGCCGCTTTCCAGTTTTTCCAAAAGGCGCTTGGAGCCTTTGAGCACGAACGAAATCTGCTCCGGTTCCAGCTGCACCGTGCGCTCTTCCCCGGCGGGCTTCAGGACGCGGACGGGAACGTTCTCGAATTTCTTCTCGTCGAATTCTTCCTCGATCGGGATGAAGGCGTCGATGAATACTTCGCTGAGCGCCTTCACGTTGGAGGGCAGGTCGAGCTTCACGGTCTTGCGGAAGGAACGCGTGCGCCCGACAAGATCGATCGGTTCGGTCGGAATGCCGGTCAGCGATTCAAGTTGTTCTTTCGGGCCTTCGAGAAGAATGGCGTTGGGGTTGAGCTGGATTTCATCGGTCTTGATTTTGTAGCCGAAGGCCGGCTCGCCCAGGAAGTTGGGTTTCACCTCGAGCTTCTGGATGATGACTTCGTTCAGCGTGACCTGCACCACCTCAGGCTCGATTTTCAGGACGCGGATGTACGGCGACTGCAGCTTGATTTCGCGCGGCTCGAGCCGGAAGCTGTAGTCGCCGGACGTCTTCACTTCCGATCCGACTTCGTGAAAGGCCTTGATCTGTTCGGAAGTAAAACTGGAAAGCATGGCGCGCGGCACGCCGAGCGTGACTTCCACCTTGGGCGTGGACACCTTCAGGATGCTGAGCTGCTTATTGGAAAGCTGGATCTCGATCGGAATCGCGCGTTTAATTTCGACTTCCTCTTCCCCCACCGCGTAATACCAAAGCCCGATGGCCAGGATGAGCGAAATCACTTTGGCGCCCCAATCGCGCGTCAGCCACCGGATCATGAGGCGTTCCTTTCTTTGAAAAGGGTCCAGTTGGCCTTGAGAAAATCGGCGAGGCTTTTCTTCGACTGCGTTTCCGCGGAGCGGAACAGGCTGAGCAGCACACGCTTCAGGCCTTCGGGGTCCAGATCCCGCGTCAATTTGCCGTGCACGGAAACGGAAATGGCGCCGGTTTCTTCCGAGACGATGACGCAGACCGCATCACTCTCTTCCGTGAGGCCGATCGCGGCGCGGTGCCGCGTGCCGAGCGAGCGCGAGAGGTTCATGTTCTGGCTGAGCGGGAAAAGGCAGCCGCAGGACGCGATCCGGTTGCCGACGACCACGACGCCGCCGTCGTGAATGGGCGTGACCGGCATGAAGATCGTAATGAGAAGCTCCGCGCTGATCTTCGCATCCAGCACGATGCCGCTTTCGATGTAATTTTTAAGACCGGTATCGCGCTCGATCGCGAACAGCGCGCCCACGCGGTTGCGCGACATGTGCTCGCAGGCCTGCACGACTTCGTCCACGGTGCCGCCTTTTTTAAGGAAGGCTCCGCTGAAAGTGTTTTGGCCGATCCTGGCCAGGATGCGGCGCAGCTCGGGCTGGAAAATGACGAGGATCGCCAAAACGCCGACCGCGAAGAGTTTCGTGAGCACCCAGATCACGGTATGCAGCTCGAGCCATTTGGCGAGGTTGAACACCGCGGCCAGCATCATGAGCCCGGTCAGCACCTGCAGCGCGCGCGTGCCCTGAAAAAAACGGATGATGTTGTAGACGAGCGCCCAGATGAAAAGGATTTCCAGGATGGGACGCCAGAGCAGGATCAGAGTTTCCACCGTTCACCGTTTCCCGAAAAAGGAAAAGATCAGCGTCAGCGCGGCGCTGGCGAGCAGGCAGGTCATGAGCGGAAAATAAAAAACAAAGCTGCCTTTGCGGATGTAAATGTCGCCCGGAAAACGTCCGAGGCCCGTTTTACCGAAAAAAGTCAGCAGGAGGCCGGCGCCGATCAGAATGAACCCGAAAAAGAAAAGCGTCTTCGCCAGGTCGGTCATGCTTCATCCCATGCAGTTGAGGGCGGTTAGGACGTTTTAAGAGCCCTTACTATAACATAGCCGCTGCGGGACGGGCAACGGGCTTTAGCTCTAGAGAAGTTCGGCCTGGTGGGCGGGCGGCTTGGCCTTGAAGTGGTCGTAAGTGCGGCGGGTCAGCACGCGGCCGGAAGAGGTCCTTTTCAAAAAACCCCGCTGGATAAGGTACGGCTCGTAAATTTCCTCGATGGTTTCCGCGGATTCCCCGACTCCGACAGCCAGGCTGTTGACGCCTACGGGGCCGCCGTCACATTGGCGCAGGATGTATTCCAGGATGCGTTTGTCCATGGGATCGAGCCCCTCGCAGTCGACGTCCAGCATCTCGAGCGCCTTGTCCGCGACCGGCGCCGTGATCTTGCCGTCGGCCTTCACCTGCGCGAAATCGCGCACGCGGCGGAGCAGGCGGTTCGCGATGCGCGGCGTGCCGCGCGAACGCCGGGCGATTTCGCCGGTCCCCTGCGGGTCGATCTCGATCTTGAGGATCTGGCTGGACCGCTTGATGATTTTGCCGAGGTCATCGTTCTCGTAATAATTGAGCCGCTCCACGATGCCAAAGCGCGCGCGCATGGGCGCGGTGAGAAGGCCGCTGCGCGTCGTGGCCCCGATCAGCGTAAACGGCGGGATATTGATTTTCACCGAGCGCGCGTTCGGGCCTTTGTCGATCATGATATCGATGCAATAATCTTCCATGGCCGGATAAATATATTCTTCCACGACGTGCGAGATGCGGTGGATCTCGTCGATGAAGAGCACGTCGCCTTCTTCCAGATTGGTCAGCACGCCCGCGAGATCGCCCGGCCGTTCGAGGACGGGCCCGGAAGTCGTGTGGATGTTTGCGCCCATTTCTTTCGCCACGATGTTGGCGAGCGTCGTCTTTCCCAGTCCCGGCGGGCCGAAAAGAAGCAGGTGGTCGAGCGGTTCCTTGCGCAGCTTCGCGGCTTCGACGAAGACTTTCAGGTTCGTCTTCATTTTCTCCTGGCCTACGAACGCGTCAAAGCTCGAAGGCCGGAGCGTGAGGTCCGCCTCGGCGTCTTCAGGTCTCGCGTCCTGGCTGAGCATGCGGTCGGTCATGCCTTTTTCTCCACGGCGGCGCGCTCCACTTTCCGTGTCACGGTCTCTTCATGATCGAAAAGATCCTGCGACTCGCGGCTCTTGAAGCGCTCGCGCAGGAATGTGTCGAGAATGACCTGGTCGACTTCGTTGATTTCGACGAAAGACACCGACATGTAAGAAAGGCCGTGCGGCGCGTCTTCGACCCGGGTGATGCGGCCGAAAGCGGCAATCGTTTTCTCGATCGGCGGCAGAAGCAGCTGAAGTCGAACCATCTCTCCCGGGGCAATGCGCTCGGAGACGATGAGGCGCACGCCGGTCGCGCTGATGTCTTTGGTATTCGCGGTCCTGATCTCGGATTCGACCCCGCCGTGAATGACCATGTAGCGGGCGAGATAAGAGGCCTTCATCCGGATGGCACGCCGCGAATTGGAAGCCCGGTATTTGGGAGCGAAGAGATCCTTGAATTTCGACATGAGGTTCATGGCCTTCTCCTTTGTCCCGCGCCGCGGAACGAGGTTCCGTTAAGAGAACCTAGATATTTTTAAGCGACATGCGGATCAGGTCTTCCACCGAGAAATCCGCGCCCGGTCTTTCCTTCAAAGTTTTTTCCACCGCGTTTTTCGCGTCGCTCTTGCGGTAACCCAGCGACACGAGCGCCTGCAGGGAATCTTCGATGATCTGACCCTGTCCCGGCCGCCCCGCCGTAACCGGGGATTTTCCCAGCACCTTGGCCGCGACCAGTTTTTCCTTCAATTCCACGATGAGGC
Organism: Verrucomicrobiia bacterium; assembly: GCA_035495615.1. Taxonomy (NCBI): domain Bacteria; kingdom Pseudomonadati; phylum Verrucomicrobiota; class Verrucomicrobiia; species Verrucomicrobiia bacterium. The sequence continues at coordinate 36,005 of DATJFP010000005.1, forward strand.
GTTCGGCCGTCTTTTTTCCGATGCCCGGAATCGCGGTGAGGACGTTCAAGTCGCCGGAGGCAATCGCCTGCTTCAATTCATCGATCGGAATGCCCGAGAGGACCGTCATGGCCGACTTGGGGCCGATGCCGCTCACCGCGATCAGCATGCGGAAAAGTTCCCGCTCGTCTTCGGTAAGAAAGCCGTAAATCTGGTGCGCGTCTTCGCGGATCACCAAATGCGCCAGCAGCCGCACCTGCGCGCCCAGCGCGGGAAGGCCGGAATAAGTCGAGACCGGCACCTGCACGAGATAGCCCACGCCGTTCACGTCGATCACCGCGGCGACAGGCGACTTCTCCACCAGGGTTCCCTGCAGGTATTGGTACATGCTAACGCCTTACCAGCGCCAGAAGCGCCGCATTTTTCTTATTAACGGCCTTGCGCCCGTTTTCGGAAAGGCCTTCGAGCAATTTTTCTTTGACCGATTTCCGGGAATGCATATGGCAAAGGGCCACGGCCAGCGCGTCGGCGCCGTCGGGCGGGGGAAGTTCTTTCATGCTGAGCAGCCTCTGGATCATGTGCTGCACCTGCTCCTTCGTGGCCTTTCCGCTGCCGGTCGTGGCCTGTTTGATGCGGGCCGGAGGGTATTCTACCACCGGCACATTTTTTTCGGAAGCGGCCAGCATGGCGCAGGCGCGCGCCTCGCCGATACGGATCATGGCGCGCAGGTCTTTGCAGTAAAAAATGTTTTCGAGGGCCATGACTTCCGGTGCGTAGTCACGGATGATGCCGCAGAGACCGGTGTAAATGCCGAGCAGGCGCGTTGAGAGTTCCGAGCCTTTGGGAAAGGAAATGACCTGGAAATGCAGGAGTTTCGCGCGATTGCCTTCGGAATCGATGATCCCTACACCCGTATTCCAGGTTCCGGGGTCGATTCCGAGGATTCTCACCCTGCGATCTCCTTCATGACTTCGTCCGGGATGTCGGCGTTCATGTAGACATTCTGCACGTCGTCGTGGTCTTCGAGCGATTCCATCAGTCCGATGACCGCGCGCGCGCTGTCGGCCGAAACCGGCGTTTCGTTTTTGGGAATCATCGTGACCTGCGCGGATTCGGCGGCGATCTTCGCTTTTTCCAGCGCCTGCTTCACGTTTTCGAAATCGTGGGGTGAGGTCGTGATGTTGAAATTTTCGCCGGCCTGCGCCATGTCTTCGGCGCCCGCGCCGAGCGCGACTTCCATGAGCTGGTCTTCGGTCGCATTTTTCGCGGGAACGACGATGAGGCCTTTTTTCTCGAAAATCCACGCGACCGAACCGGCGCCGGCCATGGAGCCGTTGCCCTTGGTGAAAATGCTGCGGATCTCGGCGGCCGTACGGTTCTTGTTGTCGGTCAGGCAGTGGACGAGCATGGCCACGCCCTGCGGGCCGTAACCTTCGTAAACGATTTCTTCGTAGGTGACGCCTTCCAGTTCGCCGGTGCCTTTTTTGATGGCGCGGTCGATGTTGTCGGCGGGCATGTTGCCGTCTTTAGCGGCCTGAATGGCGGTGCGCAGGCGCGGATTGCTCGTGGGGTCGCCGCCGCCGGTCTTCGCGGCCACGGTGATTTCCTTGATGATCTTCGTGAAAAGCTTGCCGCGCTTGGAATCCGCGGCGGCTTTTTTGTGTTTAATACTTGCCCACTTATTATGTCCTGACATGTTTCACTCCTTGTATGGCTTCCACGATTTTGACGACATCGCCCATCTTGCCCGCGTCGTGAACGCGGAGGACCTGGACGCCTTTGATGACGGCCACGGCGCAGACGGCGGCGGTTCCAAATTCCCTTTCCATGACTTCACGGCCCGTGATCTTGCCGATGAAGGATTTCCGCGAAGGCCCCGCGAGGACCGGAAGGCGGAGTTCCTGAAAACGTTCCAACGATTGCAAAATTTCGAGGTTCTGCTCGGTGGTCTTGGCAAAACCAAGGCCCGGGTCGATGACGAGCTGATCCCGGGAAATTCCGCGGTCCAGAGCGAAGGCAATGTCCTCTTCAAGCTCGGCCATGACTTCTTTCACCACGTCACCGTAGGCCGCGAGAGACTGCATGGTCTGCGGATTCCCCCGCCGGTGCATCAGCACAAGCCCCGCTCCGGTTTCCCGGACGAGATCGGCCATGGCCGCGCCTGAATCCCGCAGCCCGCTGACGTCATTGATAATATCGGCGCCGAGGGCCAAACACTGGCGCGCCACTTCGGGCTTTGTCGTGTCCACGGAAACGGGAATGTTCGTAAACTTCCGGATTTCTTCCAGAACGGGCAGGACCCTGGCTAACTCTTCCATTTCCGTAACGGTTTCAGCCCCGGGCCGGGTGGATTCGGCGCCGAGATCGAGGATATCCGCGCCTTCGTGAATCAGCGTGCGCGCCTTTTCGGCGGCTGCGGCGGGAGAGAGATACCGGCCGCCGTCGGAAAACGAATCAGGCGTCAGGTTCAGCACCCCCATGAGCCGGGTACGCTCCAGGGAAATGAATCGTTTGCGGATGTGCCAGTTCACGATAAAGGTTTAATGAAACGGATCGACCGGAGGCACCACGGGATTCGGAAGCGGCCGGTCCTCGGACGCGCCGGCCTTGCCGTTGAGTCCCGCGATCTGCCGGATCTCTTCCTCTTCAAGGACTTCTTTTTCCAAAAGGCGAAGCGACAGATTGTTCAGCTTGTCGCGATTCGTGGTCAGGATCGTGTGCGCTTCCTTGTAGGCTTCGTCGACAATGCGCCGGACTTCCTCGTCGATCATGATCGCCGTCTGCTCGGAATAGTCGCGCTCGTGCATCAGATCGCGGCCGAGGAACACCTGATGGTCGCGCTTGCCGAACGTGAGGTTCCCCATTTTTTTGCTCATGCCGAGTTCGCAGACCATCATGTGCGCGAACTGCGTGGCCTTTTGCAGGTCATCCTGCGCGCCGGAGGTGATTTCGCTGAAATAAATTTCTTCGGCGACGCGGCCGCCGAGGAGCACCGTGATGCGATGGCGCAATTCGCTTTTCGTGATCAGGCTCCGGTCTTCCAGCGGCATCTGCAGCGTGTAGCCGCCCACGCCGTAGCCGCGGGGAATGATCGAGATCTTGTGCACGGGATCGGAATTCGGCAGCATGAGCGCCACCAGCGCGTGCCCGGATTCGTGCACGGCCTTCACTTCCTTTTCGCGCTTGGAAATCACGCGGCTTTTTCTTTCCGGCCCCACCATCACGCGCTCGATCGATTCTTCGAGTTCCATCTGGCCCACGGCATCTTTTTTGCGCCGCGCGGCAAGAAGCGCCGCCTCATTGACGAGGTTCGCGAGATCGGCGCCGGAAAAACCCGCGGTCTGGCGCGCCAGCACGCCCAAATTCGCGTTCGTGTCCAGCTTGACATTGCGCACGTGGACTTTCAAAATTTCCTCTCGGCCTTTGATATCCGGCCTTTCGATCACAACCTGGCGGTCGAAGCGGCCGGGCCTGAGCAGCGCGGGATCCAGCACGTCGGGACGGTTGGTCGAAGCCAGGATGATGACGCCGCTGTGCGTGTCAAAACCGTCCATTTCCACGAGCAGCGCGTTCAGCGTCTGCTCGCGTTCGTCGTGTCCGCCGCCGATGCCCGCGAAACGCTGGCGGCCCACCGCGTCTATTTCGTCGATGAAGATGATCGCGCCGCGCCCGCTTTTCTTGGCGGCCTGCTTGCCCTGTTCGAAAAGATCGCGCACGCGCGCCGCGCCCACACCCACGAACATTTCCACGAAGTCCGAACCGCTGATGGAGTAAAACGGAACTTCAGCCTCGCCTGCGACGGCTTTCGCGAGCAGCGTCTTGCCGGTTCCCGGAGGCCCCATAAGCAGCACGCCTTTGGGAATGCGCCCGCCGAGCCGTTGGAATCGCTGGGGGTCTTTCAGGAATTCGATAATTTCACTGAGCTCTTCTTTGGCCTCCTCCACGCCTGCCACGTCCGCAAAGGTGATGCGCGCCTTTTCGGCGTTGGATAATTTTGCGCGTGACTTCCCGAATGAAAAAAGCCGCCCCCCTCCCTGCTGCACGCCCCGGTAGACGAAGAACCAGAAGAATCCGATCAGCAGAATGACCGGCGCCACGGAATAAACGAGGTTTCTCCAGAAGACCTGCGGCGGATTGACTACGAAGCTCGGCACGTTGGCACGCAGCATGGGGATGAGCTCAGGATCGTTGGCGGGAATGTGCACCTGAAAAAAGCTGCCGTTTTTCAGCTTGCCGCGCACGATGCCTTCGATCATTTCCGCGGACACGATCTCGCCGCTCTGCGGATTCTGGCGGAGCATGCTGAAGAATTCGGAATAGGACATTTGCTGGACGTCCATGTTCTGGACAAAGAGCTGCAGCACGAGGAAAAAGACAAGCGGGATGAAAAAAAGCGCGGCCAGACGCTTCCTTTCCGGATCCTTGCCCTTTTTGGGGGTGAGGTCGCCGGGTCTGGGATTCTCCGGAATTTTCTTAAATTCAGCCATGATCGATGGTTACCCCTTTAACTTCTTTAGGCCTACCAAAAGTCGTTTATCATATCACGGGCTTTAGGGGATGGCAAACCCCTTTACGAGCGGGGATTTTTCTTAAAAAGCGTGATGTGCCGGGGGGTTAGGGCAAAATCAATGTCCTTTTGGAGGGAGTGGCGGTAAGAGGGCCGTTCCAGATGCGGCTTCAAGCCTTCCCAGTTCTCAAAACTCAGGCCGCTGCGTCCATCAAGCTGTTTGAGAACACGGTCCAGGACGCGGAACTGCAGGGCCTCGGGCAGGCCGAGAAAAGGCACGCGGCGAAGATGAGCCTTTGCGCCCCGGACCTGGGCCACGATTTTCCCGTAGGCCTTTTCTTCCAGACGGCTCAGGATCTCCTGCTCCCTTTCCAGCGTGCGCGGCACGCGCGCCAGCACGGCGCGGATGCCGGGATGAAATTCTTTTTCGAGAAACGGAAGAAGCTTGTGCCGGATTTTGTTGCGCAGAAATTTCGTCGAGCGGTTGGTTTTGTCGCGGACATACGCGAATTTGTTTTCCTTCAGGTAACCGAGGATTTCCGGCTTTGAGAAATCAAGCAGCGGCCGCACGAGCCGGACTTTGCCGAGGTCCATGGATTCGCGCACGCCGGCCAGGCCGCGGAGTCCGGTACCTTGAATCAGCCGCATCAAAACCGTCTCGGCCTGGTCGTCCCGCGTGTGCGCGAGCGCGATTTTGGAAACGCCCCGGCGCCCGGCCTCGCGGAAAAAAGCATGCCTGGCTTGCCGCGCGGCTTCTTCGAGGGAAAGCCGTTCACGCCGGGCGAGCGCTTTGACATTCACGCGCTTGACGAGGACGGGGACCTTGTATTTCCGGCCGAGCGCGCGGACGAACTTTTCGTCACGGAGCGCCTCGCGGCGCAGGCCGTGGTTGACGTGCAAAAGCCCCAGCTTCAGCCCCCCTTTCTCACGCAGGGCGCAGAGCAAATGGAAAAGCGCCGTAGAGTCCGGGCCTCCGGAGCAGGCGATGTAGACCTTTTCGCCGGGCAGAATAAGTTTTCGGAGCTTTAGATGCTGCTGGAATCGAATCTGAAAGTCGGTCTGGAGTTTTTTCATAGGCGGATGACTTTTAAAAAGGAATCAGCGGAGGATGGACGGGCCCACTTGCCACTCCGGGCAGGACATGCTAAGATGCTGGCCCTTCACGCAGTTCCTGACTCATCTTTCATGGCGGGGTAGCTCAGTTGGTAGAGCAGAGGACTCATAAGCCTCGTGTCGGCGGTTCGATCCCGCCCTCCGCCAGCCTTTTTTATCCTGCCATCAGAACGTAACCGCTCCCTTGGAAGAAGAGGAAACCGAGCGCGCGTATTTGGCCATGACGCCGCCGGTGTAGCGCGGCTTCGGGGCTTTCCATTTTTTCAGGCGCGCCTTGATTTCCTTCTGCGGAATCAAAACGTCCAGGCGCCGGTTCGGAATGTCGAAACGGATGCGGTCACCGTTTTTGATCGCGGCGATCGGGCCGCCGGCCGCGGCTTCGGGCGCCACATGGCCGACCATGAGTCCCTTGGTCGCGCCGGAAAAACGGCCGTCCGTCAAAAGCCCCACGGATTTTCCGAGGCCTTCGCCGACCAGCGCGGCCGTCACCGCGAGCATCTCGCGCATGCCGGGGCCGCCTTTCGGGCCTTCGTAACGGATGACGACGACATCGCCCTCTTTGATCTTCCGCGCCTTCACGGCTTCGAAAGCGTCTTCCTCGCAGTTGAAAACTTTCGCCGGGCCTTCGAAGGTCTGGCGGTCTTCGCCCGCGACTTTCAGCACGCAGCCTTCCGGCGCGAGATTCCCTTTCAAGATCACGAGGCCGCCTGTCGGTTTCAGCGGATTGGAAAGCGGACGCAGCACTTCCTGGCCCTTGATCTCCATCGCGTCCAGCGCTTCTTCGCCGATCGTGCGGCCGGTGACAGTGAGGCAATCCTTGTGAAGAAGCTTCGCATCGAGCAGGCGCTTGGCAAGAAGCCGGTAGCCGCCCGCTTCGTAAAGATCGCTGGCCACGAAACGGCCGCCCGGCTTCAGGTCGCCGCACAGCGGCGTTTTGGAGCTGATGCGGTCGAAGTCTTCGATCGCAAGCTTCATTCCCATCTCGTGCGCGAGCGCAAGAAGATGAAGCACCGCGTTCGTGGAACCGCCGGTCATGGCCACCGCCGCGATCGCGTTCTCGATGGATTTTTTCGTGATGATCTGCGACGGCTTCAGGTCTTTTTTCAAAACCTCCATCACAAGCCTGCCCGTCTCGACGCAGGCTTCGTCTTTTTTCGGATCCATGGCCGGGATCTCGTTCATCCACACCGGCGAAATGCCGAGGATGGCGAACGCCGAGGCCATGGTGTTGGCCGTGAATTGTCCGCCGCAGGCGCCCGCGTTCGGGCACGCCACGTCTTCGAGCTGGCAGAGCTGCGTCTGCGTCATGTGGCCGGCCGCATGTTTGCCGACCGCTTCGAAAACGTCCTGGATGGTCACGTCCTTCTTTTCGTAATGGCCGGGAGCGATGGAGCCGCCGTAAATCATGAGCGAAGGAATGTCCAGACGCGCGAGCGCCATGACCGTTCCGGGAATCGTCTTGTCGCAGCCCGAGATCGCCACGACCGCGTCGAAATAATGGCCGCGCGCTACAAGTTCGATCGAGTCCGCCACGATCTCGCGGCTGATCAGCGAGGTCTTCATGCCTTCCGTGCCCATGGTGATGCCGTCGGAAATCGCGATGGTGTTGTATTCGATCGGAGTACCGCCCGCGAGGCGCACGCCTTCTTTCACTTTTTCGGAAAGCCGGCGCAGGTGAAAATTGCACGGCATGGTCTCGATCCAGGTGTTGGCGATGCCGATCATGGGCTTGGCAATGTCTTCATCGGTGAGCCCCATGGCCTTGAGCATGGCGCGGGCCGGAGCGCGGGACGGACCTTCGGTGATGACGGCGCTGCGTTTATTCAGTTTCATGAGCCCCTCGGAAGTTGGAATAGGATTGCGAAAGAAAGGGATTATACCCGATCTTGGCGGGACCGTGAAGCCTGCTTTATTCTTTACAGCGCATTTAAAGGCCGCTACACTAGTTTTCCATGAAAACCGCCAAGCCCGCGTCCCAGAATAAGATAAAATCAGTCAAGTCCCCGTCTTCGCGCGCCTCGAAAAACTCTTTTGGAGCCGTTATTTTCGACATCGACAACGTGCTCATCGACACGCGGTCCTCTTACCTGGACACGATCCGCTGGACGGTCGAGATCTTCCTGACCCATGGGCGCATCCCGCTTTTCACGCCCGCGCCCAAAAAGATGCGCCCGGCGCTTTTATCACTCGCCGATGTCCACCAGTTCAAGCTGCTCGGCGGTTTCAATGACGACTGGGACTGCTGCTACGGCCTTCTGGTCTACATCCTGAGCCTTTCCGTTTCCCCGCGAACGATCCTCGATCTCAAGAAAGCGCTCCATCTCAAGCAGTTTTCCGCGCGCGTGGCGCATCGCCCCCTGCGCGTGGACGGCATCGTGAAGATGCTCGGGCGGCCGTCGTTCGTCACGATCGAAAAAATCTCGCGCATTTTCCAGGAGATCTATCTCGGCAAGGAACTTTTCCCGAAGCTCGAGAAAAAACACATGGCTTACTGGACGAAGAAAGGGCTGATTCGCAACGAGAAGCTCATCATCAAGGCGCCGGTGCTGGAAAAACTCAAGGCCAAGGGCATCAAGCTGGGCATCGCGACGGGCCGGCCTCGCTTCGAAGCGCTTTATTCGCTGAAACACTTCGGGATCCTGGATTACTTCGACGCGATGACGACGATCGACGAAGTGAAGAAAGAGGAAAAAGTGCAGCGCAAATCCCTTCGCAAGCCGCATCCTTATTCCCTGCTTGAAACCGCGTCCCGGCTGGGCGCGGAAGGAAAGACTCTCTACGTGGGCGATTTGCCCGACGACATCTACGCGGCCAATCAGGCCAAGGCCTCGCGGGACATGGCGTCCGCGGCCTTTCTGGCGATTGCCGACGACTGCAAGGAAACGCTCGACGAAATCAAAAAAGCCGCCCCGGATTTCATCTTCAAAGAACCCGCCGACATCCTCAAAATCGTTTAGCCCGAGCACGGGGACACGCCTAAAGGCATGTCCCCAGGTTTGCGGTCAGGCGTTGATGGACTTCTTGATGAGTTTAAATCCCACGATCGTGAGTCCGATGTTGGGAAGCCAAAGCGCGGCATAGGCGGGAAGCACGCCGCGGATAGCGAGGCTCTTGGCGCCCACAAACAGGATGTAATAAATGCAGGCGGCCGCCATGGAAATCGCAAAACTCACCACGACTTCTCCGCGGCGCACCAGGATCGCGATGGGCACGCCTAAAATCACGAAGATCAGGCTGCCGAAGGAAAACGCGATCCTGTTGTGAAAGGCCGTCCAGAAGCGCGTCGTGTCGCCCGGCGAGATTTCGTTCCGCTGGTACTGCACCCACAGGTCCGCGAGATTGTGGTCGTAGATCTTCTTTTTCATCTTCCGGATATCTTCCTGCCCGAAGCTTGGAAATTCGTATGTTTCGAACTGAATGGACTGCACGCCTTCGGACTTCGCGTCCGAGATGCTGCCGTTATAAAGACGGACCTGCATGGCCGACTGCTCCGGAAGCGACAGGATTTCGCCGCTCTCGGCGATGATGGTACGCACGGGCTCTTCCGTGGGCCCGACTTCGTAAGCCACGATGTCCTTCATCTTGTCGTCCTTCATCTCCTTGGCAAAAAAAGTGACCTGGTCGTTCAGCTTCACGAAACGGCCGGGCTCGATCAGCGCCTTGGGATGCGCGATCAGAAGCTGCTTGGTGGTGCGCCGCAGCTGAAAGCCGGCCTCGGTGCTGACCTGGTCGTTGAAGACGAACATGAAAAAGCTGAGCATGAGCCCCGCGAGAAAGGCGGGCAGCATGACCTGGTAAGGATGGATGCCTGACGCCTTGAACGCGCGGATTTCGTTGCCCTGGGAAAGGTTGCCGAACACGATCATGACCGCGGTGAGCAGGCTCATGGGCGCGGTGTAGCCGAGCATATCGGGCATGGCGAGCGCGAGGACGTAGAGCGTCTCGGTGAGAGGCACGCCGCGGCCGATGATGAAATTCGCTGCGCGGACGAGGTAACCGGCCATGAAAATGAAATTCAGCGTGAGCAGGCAAACCAGAAAAGGCAGCCAGAGTTCCCGCAGAATGTACTTTTGGATGATCTTCATCGCGTGTATCTTTCCAGAGATTTGCGTAGGCGTCAATAATTACGCGCTAGTCCGTTAAGCATTTTGCGCGCAAGCGCTCGCATGCTCGCAACAGGCTTTACGCATTCAGACCATGGGGACAGGTCTAAAGACCTGTCCCCGTCCATGCGGCCGTTGGGCTTACCCCGTATTGCGCAGGCCCTGGGCAATGCCGTTGATGGACAGGAAGAGCGCGCGCTCAAGCTCTTCCTGCTCGCGCGGCGGGGCGGATTTTTCCCGCAGCCGTTCCATAAGGATAACCTGCGCGTAGCTGAGCGGGTCCACGTAAGGATTTCTCAGGCGGATCGAATGCTGGAGCACGCCGCTCGTGTCCAGGACTTCCTTTTCTCCGGTGATGGAGAGAATCGCCTTGGTCGTCGCCTCGAATTCGCGCACGATCTGGTTGAAAAAGCCCTGCCCCAAAACCTGGTCTTCGGCCAGCGCCGCGTAATGGCGGGCAATGCGCATATCGGCCTTTTGCGTGCTCATTTCCAGAAGGTCCACGACCACGCGGAAAAAAGGCCATTCTTCGTACATTTCTTTCAGGCGCGCCAGCGCGTGCGGCTTCGCATTGACGAACGCGTTGAAAGCCGAGCCGAAGCCGTACCATCCCGGCAGCGTCTGGCGCGACTGCGTCCAGCTGAAAACCCAGGGAATGGCGCGCAGGTCCTCGATGCGGTCCGATTGCCCGCGCTTGGCCGGGCGCGAGCCGATGTTCAGCCGCGACACGATGCCGATCGGCGTCGTTTGCGCGAAATAATCGCGGAACCCTTCGGTCTCGTAGACGAGATTGCGGTAAGCGTGATACGCGATGTCGGAAAGCTCCTGCATCACGGCCTCCCATTCCCCGTGCTTGGGCGACGGCGACGGCTCGATCAGCGTCGCGTGCAGCACCGCGGAAAGGACAAGCTCCATGTTGCGTTCCGCCATGATCTTGTTCGAATACTTCGAGGAAATGACTTCGCCCTGTTCGGTGATCTTGATCTGCCCGTCGACCGTGTCGCGCGGCTGCGCCAGAATGGCCTTGTTGACAGGCCCTCCCCCTCTTCCAATCGCGCCGCCGCGGCCGTGAAAAATCTTCAGCTTGATCCCGTGCGCCCTCGAAACCTCGGTCAGGTCTTTCTGCGCGCAGTAAAGCGACCAGTTCGAGGTAAGAAAGCCGCCGTCTTTATTCGAATCCGAATAGCCGAGCATGACTTCCTGGCGCAGGCCGAGTTTTTTCAGATGCCTGCGGTAAACCGGATCGGTATAAAGCGAGGCCATAATCCATTTGCAGTTCTTGAGGTCTTCGATCGTTTCGAAAAGCGGGACCATCATGAGGCCCTGCGCCTTGGTTTCCTGCGCGAGCCAAAGCGCCGCCAGCACGTCGCTCGAGGACTGGGTCATGCTCAGGATGTAATCTTCGATGGCATGGGGGTCGACGTCCGCGCGGATATCGCGGATCGTCTCGAACGTGGCCAGCATCTCGCGCGTCTTCTCGGAAAGCGAGGCCTTTTCCACGGCGCCGTGCGGGGCCTTGCGGATGAGCTTGCGCAGCAGCGCGGTCTTCCCTTCTTCGGGCAGCGTGTTCCACGGCGCCTTGAGCAGCCCGGTCTTGTGCAGGATCTCGGAAACCGCAGACTCGAGGCTTTCGCGGTTGTCGCGGATGTCCAGTTTCACGAACGAAAATCCAAAAACGTCGAGCGCGGCCGTCAGCCTTTTCACATGGGGCAGGAAGTAATCGGAGTTGTTCGCGTGAAGCGATTTCAGGATGATCTGGACGTCCGCCCTGAAATCCGCGGGCTTTTCGTAAAAGGCCTCGATGGTTTCGTCCGGCGCGGTCCGGCGTTCGGCCTTCGAGGCGTTGATACGGAGCGTGTTGATGAGCTTGCGCTGGATGAACGACCACTTCTTGCGGTAAGGCTCGTTCTGGCTTTTTTCCAGCCAGGCCTTGGCAAAAAGCGGGAGCTTGCGGCTGTCGGCCTCGATCGATTCGAGAAGTTCAGACGACGCCCCGGCCAGGTGCACGGACTGGCTGAATTCTTCCATGAGCCGGCCTGCGGCCTTGATGTATTTGCGGAGCACGATGTCTTTCTGGCGGCGCACGGCTTCGCGCGTGACGTCATGCGTGACGTTCGGGTTCGCGTCGCGGTCACCGCCGATCCAGGAGCCGAATCTGAGGCTGGGATGGAAGCCGACGTCGCGGCCGTAGATCTGGCCGAGCTGCTCGTAAAAGCGCTGGAGCGCCGCGGGCAGCACCTTGAAAAGAACCTTGTCGAGGTAAAAAAGGCCGTTGTCCACTTCGTCGAGCACCGTCTGCTTGCGGTGGCGCAATTCGTCCGTCTGCCAGATCAGCATCATGGTGCGAAGGATCTCGTCGTCGATTTCCTTGATCTCGCGCGGCGTCAGGATTTTGTATTCGCGGTCGTAGAGCAGCCGGTCCATGGCCGTAATCTTTTCCAGGATCGAGCGCCTCTGCGCCTCGGTCGGATGCGCGGTCAGGACGAGTTCGATGGAAAGCTGCGGCAGGATCTTCTTGAGCTCGCGGAAAGGGATCTTCTGTTTTTTGATGCGCTCGACGATGTCCTCGACCGAGCCCGGCTGCATCTTCCCCGCGGTCTCGTAAGCGCGCTTGCGGCGGATGCGGTGCTTGTCTTCGGCCAGGTTCACGATCTGGAAATACACGGTGAACGCGCGGATCACCTGCGTGAGCTCGTAGAGATCGAGCGATTTCAGTTTTTTGATCAGGCGCGCCTCGAGCTTCGCGTTGGGATGGCGCCGAAGCTGAATCGACGTCTTGCGGATCCATTCCACGAGGTTGTAGAACTTCTTTCCCTCCTGGTTGATCAGGACTTGGCCCAGGCATTTTCCGAGCCGGCGCACGTCGTCCCTGAGCGGCGCGAGTTTTTCCAGAATGTGGGCTTTGTCCATAAGAGATCTTGGTTGGAAGGTTAAACCGAGAAGGATTCTCCGCAGCCGCAGGTCTTGTTGGCCTTGGGATTGATGAACTTGAAGCCGCGGCCTTCGAGCTGGTCCGCGTAATCGAGCGTCGTGCCTTCGAGATAAAGGTAGCTCTTGGGGTCCACGAAGACCTTCAGGCCTTCGAACGTGTATTCGTTGTCGCCCTGCTTTTTCTTGTCGAAATTCATGCCGTAGGAAAGGCCGGAACAGCCGCCGCCTTTGACGAGCAGGCGCAGGCCCACGATCTCTTTTTCCTTTTCTCTTTCCAGCATGCGTTTGATTTCGGATACCGCGGTCGGGGTCAGTGTAATCATGGGATTCTCCTCACTTCAATTATATCTCAGTCACTGGGATGATGCCATCCGCGTATCGCCTTCCGCGGAATAAAACGGGGACAGCGCGCGGAGCGACTCCACGGCCTTCGTGACGTGTTCCAGAACAAAGTCGATTTCTTCTTCGGTGGTAAAACGTCCGAGCCCGAACCGGACCGAGCCGTGAACGTATTGCCGCGGCACGGCGAGCGCTTTCAAAACATGCGACGGCTCATTGCGGCCGGACGTGCAGGCTGAGCTCGTCGAGACCGCGATCTCGCGGCTGATTTTCATAAGCAGCGCTTCCGCGTCGATGCCCGCGAAACTGATATTCAGGTTTCCGGCAAGGCGCGCGGCGGCGCAGCCGTTCACGCGCGTCTGCGGCAGGCGCCTGAGCCCGGCTTCCAGCCTGTCGCGCAGCGCGGCCACGCGGCGCGATTCGCTTCCCATTTCATTGTGCGCGATCCCGCAGGCCGCGCCTAGCCCCACGATGCCCGGCACATTCAGCGTGCCCGAACGCAGGCCCTGTTCCTGTTCGCCGCCGTGGATCAGGGGCGCGAGCCTCACCCGCGGATTTTTTCTCCGCGCATACAAAGCGCCCGCGCCTTTGGGCCCATAGACCTTATGCGCGGTCAGCGACAGAAGGTCGAGCCCCAAAGCCTCGACGTTCACGGGAATTTTTCCCACGGCCTGCGCGCCGTCCGCGTGAAAGAAAACCTGCCGGGCCTTGGCGATCTTACCGATCTCGGCCGCGGGCTGCAGCGTGCCGATCTCGTTGTTGGCCAGCATGACAGAAATCAAAATCGTCCCGGGCGTCACGGCCTTTTCCACGTCCGAGGGCCGGACGCGGCCTTCTTCGTCGACCGGAAGATAAGTGACCTGAGCGCCCTGCTTTTCCAGGAAGCGGCAGGTTTCGAGCACCGACTTGTGCTCGGTCTGCTGCGTGATGATGTGTTTGCCCTGGTCCTTGTAAACTTCCCACACGCCTTTGATCGCGAGATTGTTGGATTCCGTGGCGCCGCCGGTAAAAATAATTTCTTCCGCCGAAGCGCCGATGAGATGGGCAACCTGCGCCCTCGCCTCTTCCACTTTTTTCTCCGCGTCCATGCCGAACGCGTGCGTCTTGCTCGCGGCATTGCCGAAGGCCTGGTCGAAATAAGGCAGCAGGGCTTCCTTCACCCGGGGGTCCACGGGCGTGGTCGCATGACAATCCATGTAAATGGGCAGTTTCACGATCATCCTTCTAAGCCTAGAAAAAAGAGAGAGTTACGGCGAAAAAACCAAGCAAGACGGAGGGGGCCCGGCTTCCGGCCTCCCGTAACATACCATTAACGAGACCTTCTGTCACTTCTGGAGGATGATCGGTGGACGGTCAAAAAAGACTGGTGGGAAAGGCATCCGCCTTGGCGGTCTGGGACTTTTGGATGATTTCTTCGGTTTCCGCTTTCCAATTCACAGGGATTTCGTAGGTCTTGTAGTCCCAGCTGGAAGTAAAAAGGATTTTCCCTTCGCGGCAGCCGTATTCGTAAACGTCTTTGGTGAGCCTCACGTCGTCCTGGCAGTAACGCTTGAGTTCGTCCATGCGGCCTTCCTTGTACATGACGAGCGCTTCGGCGCCGTGGCCGGATTTGTGCTGCTTGAGCGTGGGGCCCGCGATGCTGTCGAGGCTCGCTCGGTGGCCGCGCTCTTTTTCGATGACGTCGAGAAGGTCGAGCACGGGAAGCTGCTCAATGGAACGGAAAAGATACGGCTCGAGCACCGGAAGGTCAAAGCGGCGGACGTTGAAACCGATGACCAGCGGCGATTCCTGCAGGCGCTTGTCGAGGGCCATGGTTTCTTTTTCTTCGTAGGCCACGTACGAGCCGGTCAGATAATCGTAAATGCAGACGACCGACACTTTCAGTTTGTGGAGATTCGCCCGGCCCACGTCCTTGAAAGACTTCTGGGTCTCGAGGTCGAGCACAAGAATGTTTTGTCCCTGCTGCATGAAGGCCTCGGAAAAAGGAGATTGGGAATTACGCGCCCATGATCCTGTAGCCGCAGTCGACGTACAGGATTTCGCCCGTGATGCCGCCGGAAAGCGGGCTCGCGAGGAAAAGGCCGGCGTTGCCGACTTCTTCCAGCTCGACGTTCCGCTTCAGCGCCGCGCGGTTGCGGTGGCTTTCAAGCATCGTGGTAAAACCCGCGATGCCGCGCGCGGCCAGCGTGTTGACCGGCCCGGCCGAGATGCCGTTGACGCGGATTTTCTTCGGGCCCAGGTCCGCGGCGAGATAACGGATCGCGGATTCCAGGCTGGCCTTGGCAAGGCCCATGACGTTGTAGTTGGGGACGACTTTTTCGGAGCCCAGGTACGTGAGCGCTACGATGCTGCCGCCGTTCTTTTCGAGCAGCGGTTCCGCGGCCTTGGACAGGGCCAGCAGAGAGAAAGCGCTGATGTCCTGCGCGAGGTGGAAGCCTTCGCGGGAAGTCTCCACCGTGCGGCCGGCCAGTTCTTCCTTCTTGGCGAACGCGATGCAGTGGATCATGAAATCGAGCGAACCGAAATCCGAAGCCAGCTTGTCGAAGACACTCTTGATTTCTTCGTCTTTTGAGACGTCGCAGCCGTAAAGCGGCGAAGTCCCGGGAAGGGTGTCCGCGAGCTCTTTCACGCTTTCCTGCAGGCGTTCGCCCTGGTACGTGAACGCAAGCTGCGCGCCGTTGGCGGAAAGCGCCTTGGCAATGCCCCATGCGATGCTGCGCTTATTGGCGACGCCCAGCACGAGGCCTTTTTTGCCTTTAAGAAGATTGGAAGTAAACGGTTCGTT
Organism: Verrucomicrobiia bacterium; assembly: GCA_035495615.1. NCBI lineage: Bacteria > Pseudomonadati > Verrucomicrobiota > Verrucomicrobiia > Verrucomicrobiia bacterium. The sequence goes on from DATJFP010000005.1 coordinate 51,762, forward strand.
TTCGGTCATGGTTTGCTCCGGCATAAGGACTCCTCAGAAATGATGGTGAAGTGGCCTCAGGTTATCGCAAGGCCTGGGTCGTGTCAAGATTAGATCATGCCCGCAAACGCTGACCTGCGCGCAGCAGACTTGAGCAATGCATCAGACCTGGTGCGGATACGGAAGCGTCTCGCTTCCGAGAGCCTGCCGAAACCATCTGGTTTCGGCGCCCCGTCCATGCTCACCGTTCAGAGAAGTTCCTTCAAATCGTGAATCACGGTGACGCCTTCGAAATGATGCGGCTCCGCGTGCTTCCTTTTCGCGCGGTCGATCAGCACCGCGTCCATGCCCGCACCTTTCGCGCCGCGCACGTCGTCTTCCAGGCTGTCGCCGATGTGCACGGCCCGCGAGGGGTCCACGCCCCAGCGCCGCAGCGCTTCCCGGAAAATCTTCGGGCTGGGTTTCGACGCGCCGAAAACCGCCGAGATCAAAATGAACTCGAAATAAGAAGACAGCCCCAGCCCCTCGCAGAGATGCAGCAGGCGGCTGTCCCAGTTGGAAATGACGCAGAGTTTTTTCTTCCGGCCTTTTAGCTCTTGCAGGACATGCATCGTCTCGGGAAAAAGCTTCCAGCGCGAAGGCCCGGCGAATTCCACGTAAAGCTCCTCGAAAAAAGCGTCAAAGCCGTTCACGCCCGGAAAGTGCCGGAAGACTTCGGCAACGAGCGTGCGCCACCATTCCTTCTCGACTTTCTCGTCGGACAGGCTGACAAGGCCCGAGATGTCGCGTTTGTGCCACAGGGCGCGGAATTTTTCCTCGATGTGGAGCGGCTCCGCGCGGCATCCGTACTTGAGCGCGACCTCGCTGTAGATCTCGCCCACGGAAGGATGCGGCGTGAACAGCGTGCCGCCGGCGTCGAAACAGATGACTTCGTAAGAGTTCAGCATGGAAGGATCAATAATCTTCGTTTTGGGCGGACCGGGAGCCGCGGTTCAGGAATTGCTGGGCCAGCATCATGCCCAGATACGGAAGCGCCTGCTGACCCGCCGTGCTCTGATTCTGCGCCTGCGCCATCTGTCCGAAGCCCGAGTTCGCGAGCGGCGAATTCTGATAGCCCTGGCGCAAATTTTCGAGCGCCCGCATCGTCCCCTGCTGGTCGCTTCTCTGTTTGGCATTGCGCTCGTTGATTTCCAGGTCTTCCAGGGCGTCGCGGATGCCCGTGTTGTAATAGTCGATCTCGCGCGCTTCCTTATAAGTGTCGCGGGCCTCGTCGAAAAATCCCTGGATCTGGTAGATCTCCGCGATCTGCATGAGCGCCTGCAGCTTCAGCTGGCTGTCGCCGGTTTTCTCAGCCTGCGCGATGACGTCGCGGAAAATTTCCCGCGAGCGTTCGAATTCCCCGAGCCGTTTGAACGTGACGGCCAGGTTAAAACGCGCGGGCACGTAACCCGGATCCAGCATGAGCGTCTCCTCGAGCTCCTGCGTCACCCGCTGCAGCGCGGCATCGGCCCTGTCCTTGTCGCGCCCGGACTTGAAGCGGTCGTGCATGTCCGCGTAAAGGTTCGCCATCTCGAAATGGTACATGGGATTGTCGGGCTGCAATTCAACGGCCTGCTTCAAAAGCTGCTCGGCGGCATCGAGATTGCCCGAAGCGCGCATCTGCGCGGCCTGGTCAAAGGCGGCCTGGGCATCGGGATTGGGGGTAAGAGCGAAAACGGGCGAGGTGATCAACACCGGGATTAAAGCGAAGGCCAGGATGCGTGACATGAAAGTACCGGCGCCGGTTTCGGACCGGCGCCGGCCCTCCTTTTATGGGATTAAGCGCGCGCGCCCGATTTGAGCGAGTTGAGCGCCGCGTCGTAATTCGGATGCTGCGTGACTTCCGGGACGTATTCCACGTACTGGATCTTGTCGTCCGCGCCGACGATGAACACCGCGCGCGTGAGAAGATGCAGTTCCTTGATCAGCGCGCCGTAAGCCGTGCCGAACGAAGCGCCGCGCCAGTCGGAAAGCGTCTGGACTTTCGTCGCGCTGGAAGCGCCGCACCAGCGCTTCTGCGCGAACGGCAGGTCCATGCTGATGGTCAGCACCGCGACATTGGCGGGAAGCTTGGACGCTTCTTCATTGAAGCGCTTGGTCTGCAGGTCGCAAACCGGCGTGTCGAGCGACGGAACGACGCTGATGAGACGCGTCTTGCCCTTGGTGCTCGCAAGCGTGGCTTCGGTCAGGTCATTGGCCACAACCTTGAAATCCGGAGCCTTGTCGCCCACTTTGAGCTGGGGGCCGACCAGCGTCATGGGATTTCCTTTAAAAGTAATCGCGCCTTTTCTTTCCTGTGACATAAAGATCTCCTTGGTAACGGGGACAAGCCTAAAAGGCATGTCCCCGGATATTCATCTTGTTTGCGAGAAAAAGTCCGGAAGGCCGGCCGGCTCGCGACGGAGCAGCCTCCAAAAAAGAGGTTTAGTATAGCACAAGAGAGGCGGAAGAGGGCTAGGAGACCTTCTCGGGCGCGGAAGCCAGGAGGCGGCCGGGCCTGGCTCCGGCATGAAGCTCGCCTCGCTCGATGACGGGCACGCCGTTCACGAAAACCCATTGCATGCCCGAGCTGAACTCTTTGGGATGATCGTAAGTCGCGTTGTCGCGCAGCTTGCCGGGATCGGCCAGGACGAGATCCGCATAGCCGCCGGCCTGGATACGGCCGCGGTCTTTGAGCCCGAAATAATCCGCGCTCTCGGACGTGTTTTTGCGGATGAACGCCGCGGCTGACGCCTCCGTCCCCTGCATTTCATGCGCCAAGAGCCTCGAAAATGTGCCGAAGGCGCGCGGGTGCGGATAATCGCTGCCGTCGGCGATGCTGTCCGAGCCCACGGCCACGTAGGGCTGGGCCAGGACTTTGTCGATGACGTCGAGGCTCTGCGAAAATGAAAACGCGCTGATTTCAAAAGCCGAGCGCTCGAGAAGGCCCACGAGCGTTTCTTCCGGCGAAAGTCCCTGCTTGGCCGCCACTTCCTGAAGCGTCTTCCCGGAAAATTGCTGATCGGCTTCGTTCGCGACGGACGCAATCATCACCGCGTTCCAGTCGCGCGGATGCTCGCGGTAATAATCTTTCAGCTGCTTGATCAGCTCCGGGCGCTTGGTGTCGTCCATGAAAAGCTGCAGACGGTCTTCGCGCGTGAAAATCTCATCCGGCAGCACGACGCCCAGCTCCGCGGCGCTTCCTTGATAAGGATAAGCGTCCGCGCGCACGCGCAGCCCCTGCTTGCGCGCCTCGTCGATCAGCCTCAGCGCCTCGTCGATCTTGGGCCAATTGTTTTTGCCCGCGGCCTTGAGATGGGAAATCTGGATCTTCGCGCCGGCGGCTTCGCCGATGCGCAGCGTTTCCTCGATGGCTTCAATCAGGCGGCTGCCTTCATTTCGCATGTGAAAGGCGCAGATGCCGTCGAATTCGGCCGCGACCTTGCAGAGTTCGGTGAGCTCTTTCTCGTCCGCATAGATGCCGGGAAGATAAATAAGGCCGTACGAAATGCCGATGGCCCCATCGTTCATGGCGCGGCGCAGAAGGTCCTTCATGGCTTCCAGTTCTTCCGGCGTGGCGGGCCGCGCCTGCATGCCCATGACGGACGCGCGGATGTTGCCGTGCCCGGCAAGCGACGCGATGTTGGTCATGCCGCCGAGCTTTTCATACCACGCGCGGTAATCGGAAAATTCTTTCCATTCCACCGGGCCGGGCAGTTTCACGCCTTCGCGCGCCCAGATGGAAGGCATGAGCGCGGGCTGCTGCCCCTCGGCCGGAGCCGCGGACATGCCGCAATTGCCCACGATCTCGGTGGTGACGCCCTGAAACACCTTGTTCGCAAGGCCTGGATAAACCCACTCATTCATGTCCGAATGCGTGTGCGCGTCGATAAAGCCGGGCATGAGGAAGAGCCCTCGCCCGTCGATTACCTGGCGCGCGTCGGAGGCGGCCAGTTTTCCCACGGCCGCGATGCGCTCGCCTTTCACGGCCACGTCCGCCTGCCGGGCTTTCGAGGAAACGCCGTCAAAGACCGTTGCGCCCTGGATCAAAAAATCATACGCAGGCTCCTGGGCCTTGGCGGAAGCGGAAGTGAGAAGAATGGCGGCGAGCGTCATCCCGAAGAGCTTCATGAACCGCGGGATGGGGTTTTGCCGCTTTTGCGGTGGGAAGCGCGGACGACGGTATGGATGCCGCCGCGCACGAAAAAATCGCCCTCGATGTCCATGCGTCTCGGCCGGACGGCTTTGACGAGATCGTCGAGGATCTGGTTGGTCACCTTTTCGTGAAATGCCCCTTCGTTGCGGTAACTCCAGAGGTAGAGCTTCAGGCTCTTGAGTTCCACGCAAAGGCGGTCCGGAACGTAAACGATGCGGATCGTCGCGAAATCCGGCTGGCCGGTTTTCGGGCACACGCAGGTGAACTCCGGACACTCGAACCGGATTTCGTAATCGCGGCCCGGGTACGGGTTCGGAAAGGATTCCAAATGCTTCGACGGCTTCGTTGGCATGGCGAGGATTATATCATAGCCGCAAAACGGGCCGGTGCGGCCCTGGGGAGAATCGCATGATACGAGAGCCGGGTCTCTTTTTACGATAGCCCCATCGAAATTTTCCGCGTTTGCGCTTTCGCGGCCGGAGCCAGGGCGGTTATCTTCATGACAAGGGGAATACGCGACAGGAGAACCATCAACCATGAAACCACTCTGGGAGGACTTGGTGCAGGATTTTCTTGAGATCGGATGCAGGCTCAATAAAAACGAAACGGAATCGGCTTTAAACGCGCTGCGGGAGGAAGCCCCCGAAGGGGAAGAGATTTACATGCACCCGGCCTTTTCGGTCGGCGGCAAAATCATGGTCGTCGTGCGGCACAGCCATTTGAAGGAATGCTTCTTTTATTTCGCCGGCGAGGGAAAAACCGTCAAGCAGGCGCTGGACGCCGTTTACAAGTGATCGAAGTCGCTCAGGCACTGGTTGGAGAATGAGAAGACGTAAACCGCCAGCTTGTCGTCTTTGACCATGAGCTTGAGCTCGTGGAATTCCTTGTCTTCGCCCGCGATGATGTAATAAAGCCGGGGCTGGCTCACTTCGACGTAAGTGTCGCCTTTCTCGTCCACCTTGAGGTCCGTGCCGCGGTTGGCTTCCGGAACAGGCTCGTCGTCGCGCCGCACGTAGACCCGCGAGGTTTTTCCCTTCTCCATCTGGTCCATGACCGCGTAGAGCTCGCGGCCCAGATAAATGATGCCCATGTAGTCTTCGTAATCCGGCACCGTCTCCGCGTGTTCGAAATATTCTTCGCGGTTGCTCCAAAGCCCTTTCAGAAAAAATCCTCTTTCCAGGCGACGGCCCTGGTCTTCGAACTTAAGGGTCTGGTCCGGCTGCGCCCCGGGCAGGTTGGCGATTTCCACGCCCCACCATCCCGCGCGCTTATAGCCGACGTAGACTTCCGTGCTCATCTCCCCGCATTCCCATAGGTTGAACTTATCCTGCTCGGAGTGCACGACGCTCGGAGGCAGCGCGGCCTCGGGGTTCAGCTCCTGCAGGCCCTTGCGGATCGCTTCCTCGGCGGTGATGTAATTGCCTTCGCCGACCTGCGAATAAAGGATGCGGCCTTTCGAATCCACGAGATGCTTGGTGGGCCACGAGCCGTTGCCGTACTCCTGCCACACGGTGCCGTCGTTGTCGAGGTAGGTGGGGTAAGGCAGGTTCATCCTGTTCAACGCGGCCTCGACGTTGTCTTTATCGTGGCCGTACTCGAATTCCGGGGCATGCACGAGAATGATTTCGAAGCCGTAAGGATGGTAGGCCTTATACCAGTCGTTGAGGTATTTGATCTCGCGGATCACGTTGATCGTGCTGTAATCCCAGAAATAGACGAGCGTCAGCTTGTCCGCGAAGATTTTTTTCTTTTTGATCTTTCCGGCCTGCAGCCAGATGCCTTTGGAAGAAAACGCGGGGGCCTTTTTGATTTCGTCTTTCTTGTCGTCCGCGCGCGCGGCCGCGGGAATGACCGCGATCATGACGAACGCCGTCAGGACGAAGAGGGCCTTCAGAAGCCGGCTTTGGGAGTTCCGATGCCAATGCATAGTACCTTCATTATCGTCAAAAAACGCCGCGAGAACACCTTATAGAGTCTTCACGCATTCCGGTGCTTCTTCAAGAGCCGTCTTCGTTTTCTTCCGTGTCTTCCGTCCCGGCCACCGCCTGTTTCAGCGCCCGGATCTCGTTTTTATTAAGGAAGCGGCCCTTGCCGAGCGGCAGGCTTCCGAGGGTCAGCGGCCCGAAGGCAAAACGCACGAGCCGCAGGACTTTGTATTCCAGCTTCTCGAAAATGCGGCGCACTTCCCGCTTCTTGCCTTCGGCGAGACTCACGTGGATGATGCGCGGCGAAACCGGATGGACTCTTTCCACGCGGGCCCAGCCGTCTTCGAGCCGGAGGCCCCCGACCATTTTAGGGATGTCGGAACGCTCGAAGGCGCGATGCACCCGGACTTCGTACCACTTGCTGACATGGTAGCGCGGATGGATCAGCTTGTTGGCGAGCTCGCCGTCGTTGGTAAATAAAAGAAGGCCCATGCTGTCCTTGTCGAGACGGCCGACCGGGAAAACGCGCGTGCGTGTTCCGGTCTGGCGGGAGCTTTTGACGAGCGTGCGCGGCAGAAGATCGTAGACCGTCTTCGGCGCATGCGGGTCGCTTGCCGTCGTCATGTAGCCGACCGGCTTGTTCATCACGTAATAAATGTGGCCGCCGAAGGTCAGGCGTTTGCCGCGAAAGCTGATCGAGTCTTTCTCCGGGTCCACCTGGCGCCCGAGATCAAAAACCACTTCGCCGTTCACTTTTACGGCACCGTTTGTGACGTGGAGCTCGCATTTGCGGCGCGAATCAATGCCGGCCAGCGCGAGCGCGCGGGAGATTCTCATTTGCACAACTCCAGGTAGTGAAGGGGCCGGCCTTCGGCGGCGTATTTGGCTTCGTAGTTTGTTTGGAACTCCGGGCAGAAAAAACGAGTGTTACTTTCGGTCATCTTTTTCCACAGCGAGGAAGTTTCCCGCGCGGCCCCGCGCATCAGCTCGTAATAGTCCTTGTGGTCGCTGGCCAGCTCGACGCGGCCCTGCGGCACGAGCTTCCGATGGAGCTGCCGCAAAAGCGGCGCCGTGACCAGCCTTCTTTTGCCATGGCGGCGCTTGGGCCAGGGGTCGGGGAAATAAATATGGAAGATGGAAACGCTCGCGTCCGGAAGGTATTTTTCGAGAAAAGGCTGCGCGTGCACGCGGAAGAAGCGCACGTTCGGCAGGTTCCGCTTTTCGCCGCGCTTTTGGCCGATCTTCATCCACTTTCCCGCGTAGTCGATGCCGACAAAATTGACGCCGGGATTCTGGATCGCGCGGTCGAGCATGAACTTGGCCTTGCCGCAGCCGATCTCGACTTCCAGCGGCCCTGGCGTTTCGAAAAGCTCTGTGAACGCGGGCATTTCCACCGGAAGTTTTTCGTGCGGCCCCGAGGGGCGGCGCGGGAGCGGAAGCGCGTCTTCGGCTTTGGGCTTTTCGGCGGCGAGAGACGTTTTCACCGGGCCTCCGGACGTTCAAGCAGCACCAGCGTTTCAAGGTGGCGGGTTCTCGGGAAGAAATCAAAAGGCACGATGTTCCGGACGTTCCAGCCCGCCGCCGTCAAGGCCGTGAGGTCGCGGGCAAGAGACTCGGGATGGCAGGAAAGATAAAACAGGAAATCGATTTGCCGGAAGCGGATCAGCATGTCCAGAGCGGAAGCGCTCAGCCCCTTGCGCGGCGGATCGATCATGGCCACCGATTTCGCATCGGGCTGCGCGGCCAGCACTTCAGCAAGCTTGTCTTCGACCCGGCCCTCATGCGCCTCGGCATGCGGCAGATGGTGATGGCGGATATTGTAGCGAGCGATCTCCACCGAGGCCGCATGCTCTTCAAGCATCACGATACGTTTGAAGAAATCCTGCATCGCGATTCCGAAAAGCCCGACGCCCGAATAAAGATCGAGGAAAAGCCCGCGGCGTTCCTGCGGCACAAGCGATTCGATTTTATCCATGAGCGCGGGCAGGATCGAAAGGTTTGCCTGAAAAAAAGTCTCGAGCGAAAAATGAATGCGCTTGCCTCGCACTTCGGTCCAGAGATAATCGTCCGGGCGCATGCGCAAAGAATGCCGTCCGATGCCGCCCCAGAAAACACGCCCGTCGTCTCCGGTTTTGACCACGATGTTGGCGATGCGGTAATCCGGCGGCAATTTCTCCGCGGCCTGCCGCTTGAGTTCGGGAATGAAATCCGAAATGGCTTCGCGCGCGATGGCGCAGGAATCGATCGAAAGGACGCGCTTTTGCTGCGGCGGCATGAAGCCCATGAACATTTCCCCGGATTTGATGCGCAGGAACGTGAGGTCCAGGCGGCTGCGGCTGTGATAAATATCGGGAGAGGCCACGACCGGCTGGATCAGCGCGGTGTCGAGCCCGGGGCAGCGGCCGAGCAGGTTCCGGAGCAGCGCCTGCTTGGCTTCGAGCTCGGCTTCGTAGGTCACGTCCTGGTAAAGGCAGCCGCCGCAGGTGCCGAACACCGGGCACAAGGGGGTCACTTTTTCCGTGGAAAGCTGGGATTCGATCACGAGGACAGGCCTTTCTTGAAAGAGAGTGACGCCAGTATGCCAAAATTAGACAGGGGGTCAAGCGAAATGCTATACTCGCGTCCGTTTCCCCTTCCGAAGACCTCTTGCAACAAAGTTTGGGGACAGAGCCTTCGGACCTGTCCCCGTTCCACGCTGAAAGCAAACCCTGGGGACAAGACATACCTTTAGGTGTGTCCCCAGTACCAACAAGCCGCGGAAATCAATTCCCTAAATAGGACGAATGATGAAAGCTGCTGAAAATAACGACCGTATTTTTTTGACCGGACTCCAGATTTCCTGCATCATCGGAATCTTCGACTGGGAACGCAAAACCCGCCAGAAGATCCTGATCGATCTCGAGATTCCCACCGACGTGCGCAAGGCTGCGCGGCGCGACCGCATCGAAGACGCCACGGATTACAAAAAAATCGCCAAACGGACCGCGGCTTTCGTCAAAGAGAGCCGGTTTTATCTCATTGAAACTTTGGCGGAAAAACTGGCGGGCCTCTTATTAAAGGAATTCCGCCTGAAGGAAATCAAGCTGCGGGTTTCAAAGCCGGGAGCGGTGCGCGGCTCGGATAATGTCGGGATTGAAATTACGCGTAAGGCCGGAAGGCGTTAAATGAAGAAGACCATGTATTTCGCGTACGGGGCCGCGCCGCGGGCAACGTCAACCGTCCCGCCCACCACGCCGTTCACGGCCTGAAAAGCACCGGACATGGCGCCGGTCATGATCCCGAACGGGAACCCCTGGAACGACTGCGCCAGCACTTGTCCGGGCACCTGGAAAGCGGCGCCCACGATCTTGGAAACGCCCCGGCCGATCAATCCGACGCTGTCTTGGGCATGAGCCTTCGATGGAAGAAAGGCGCATCCAACTCCCAGGACCAGGGCGAAGATCCAAAGTCTTTTCATGGTAGAGAGTAACGGCATTTGAGGCCCGTCCGTTGAGGAACTTCTTTGATTCCGGGGTTGCACTTTTCCGGATTTTCGATAGACTAAACGGCTATGAAAAACGTCCTTATCACCGGCGGCGCCGGCTTTATCGGCTCCAATCTCGCCTTGGAAATCCAGTCCCGCTATCCTGAAGCCCATGTGACGGTTCTGGATGATTTCCGCGTCGGCAGCTTCAAAAACCTGATCGGCTTCCGCGGCGATGTCATGGCTTACGACGTCGCGGACAAATCCTGGGTCTCGATCCTCGCCGCCCGGCCTCTGGATACGGTTTTTCACCTGGCCTCGATCACGGACACGACGGTCCTGGATGAAAAGAAAATGATGTTCGACAACGTCGAGGGTTTCCGCAACGTCCTCGAGCTCGCCCACTCCAAAAAAGCGGACGTGGTCTTCGCTTCCTCAGCCGCGGTGTACGGCAGCCAGGACTCCTCCATGAAAGAATCCGACGGCGGCAAGCCCAATAACATTTACGGTTTCTCCAAGTGGGTGCTCGAAAGTCTCGCCCGCAGCTACGAAGGCAAACTCAAAGTCGTGGGCGTCCGTTATTTCAACGTCTTCGGCCCGCGCGAATACTACAAAGGCGCCGCGGCCAGCATGATCTACCAGCTCACCCAACAGATGCTCGCCGGCAAACGGCCCCGCATTTTCAAGTATGGCGAACAGAAGCGCGACCACATTTACGTCAAGGACGTGGTCGAATGCACGCTGAAAGCGCGCCTGGCCAAGGAAAACACTGTCGTGAACGTCGGGACAGGCGAGGCCACTTCTTTTAACGAAATTATCGCCGCGATCAACGAGGGACTGGGCACGTCGCTCGAGCCCGATTACTTCGACAATCCTTACGACTTCTACCAGAACTTCACTCAGGCCGACATGAGCCACACGCGCAAGGCCATCGGCTTCGAAAGAAAGTATTCGACCCACGACGGCATCGTCGAATACGTGCGCCAGTATCTGCTTCCCGCTTCCCACGCCTCTGCCGCGCGCTGATCAGGAACCGTGCACTTTCCGGTGAGCTGAAAACTTCAGCGGCACGCGGAACGCAAACCGGCTTCCTTTTCCAGGCTCGCTCTCAACCCAGATCCTGCCGCTGTGAAGTTCCACGATTTCTTTGGTGATGGTCAGGCCCAGGCCTGAACTCGAAATCCCGGAAGGCTGCGAAAGACTCACCTGCACGAATTTGTCGAAAATCTTCTTTTGATCCTCGGGCTCGATGCCGACACCTGTGTCTCGCACCCCGACCTCGATGCCGATGCCGCCCGGAAGCGTCTCGTCTTTCACATTCTTGCGCAATTCCACGGTGATTGTGCCTTTGTCCGGCGTGAATTTGATGGCATTGCCGACGAGATTGGTAATCACCTGCGTGAGACGGTCCGGATCCGCTTCCAGCTCGACATCCTCGTGGCTGGGAAAATCCGCTTTGACAGTAACGCCTTTGTCTTTCGCCCAGGTCTCGACCGTGGAGATCACGTGCTGGATGAGCCCGTTCACCGGGAACGTGCTGGGCTTCAGGTTCATCTGTCCGGCTTCGAGCCGCTGTACGTCCAGCAGGTCGTTGATCAGGCGCGAGAGACGTTCGATGTTGCGCTGCGCGATGTCGAGGAATTTTTTCTGTTCCGGCGTCACGCTGCCGACTTCCTGATCCGCGATGAGCGCGAGCGATTTCTGGATGGCGACCAGCGGCGTGCGCAATTCGTGCGAAACATTGCCCACGAACTTGGTCTTGAGGTCGTCCAATTCTTTTTGCCGTGTGATGTCGGACAGCACCGACACCATGCCGACGGTCTGGCCGTCCTCGTTTTCGATGATGGCCGAGCTTGCGTTCAGGACGCGCTTGGTTTCGTCGTTAGGCGCGAAAAGCTCCACCTGCTGCGACAGGACGTTCTGCTGGTCGCGCAGATTGCCTGTGGCCATGGACACGACATGCTCCGCTCCGAGCCCCTCCGTGACGGCCTTGCCCAGCTTGTCGCTTTTTTTCACGCCCAGCATTTTTTCCGCCGCGGGATTCATGAGCACCACCTTGCCGTGCTCGTCGACGATGAGGAGCCCCTCGGCCATGTTGTGGATGACCGCGTCCATCCTCTCCTTCTGGTGGCGGACGACTTTATTTTCCAGTTCCAGCGTCTGCAGCTTTTTATCGATCGTGCCGTCGGACGTGGCATCGTAAAGCGCGGCCCGCCTTTTTAATTCCTCGAGTTCCTCGGCGTCGATCGAGACTTTTTTCTTTTTCTTGTCTTCGGTCTCGTCGATCTTGGAAAAAATCTTCTGGATGGTCTCTGCCGACAGCCCGACCTCGCCCATCTCTTCGGTCAAGTTCGTCTGAAGGCGCTCGCGGACGTCCTTGTCCTTGAAAAGTTTCTTGGCCATTTTCTCCAGCAGCTTCACGTCCTCGGGATGCTCCGCGTGCGTGCGCTTCATCATCTGGATCCGGAATTCGTCGGTGGCCTCTTCGAAGATGCCGGGAATTTTCTTCTTCAACTTGTCGAAGCCCGCGCTCTCGTCCAGGCCTGAAAGGCCCTTTTCGAGCTCCTTGGCGAGCTTTTCGAGCGCCTTCGTGATGTCTTTTCCCTGCTCGACCAGAAACGCGAGCAGTCCGTCGATCAAGAGCTTCACGGTCTGGCGGATCAGCTGCTCGAGCCGCACTTCGTCTTCGACGTCGGCGAGCGCGGCCTGGACGATGTCTTTGGGATTTTTTTCGAGCTGGTCCACGATTTTTTCCGGATTGATGGACAGCGGCGCGCCGAAAACAACGCCCGGCATGCCGGAAACGGGGCCGCTTCCGCCCCCTCCCCCTCCTCCGCCTCCGCCTGAAACCCCGCCCGGAGGCAGGTCCGTTCCCTGCTTGAGACGGCGGATCACTTCCGCGATATCCGTGATGGGCAAAGCCGATTCCTTGCCGGACGCAGACGCGGTCCCGGTCCCGGCTTCGCCGCTTTCCCCGATGCCGCCGTCGCCCGGCTGGGCGCCTTCCTGCACCACGACTTCGCCGTCTTCAACGAGCTGGAATTTGCCCTGGGAGAGCCGGATATGCGGCAGCTTGGCCTCTTCGAACGCCTTTTTGAAGCCGCCCCGGTCGGTCAGCGATTTCGCGCGCATGGACATGAGCGAGACCAGATCGGAAATTTCGGCCATCGAAACCCCGCGGTCGAGAACGATGCCGTCGAGGCCCAGGCGCTCGAGATCTTTGGCAAGGTCATGCGCGGCCGCTTCTTTGTCCGAAACGGGATTGCCGTCGACCAGAAGCTTGTGCTGCATGGCTCCCAAAGTCAGCTTTTCATGTTTGAGGAAATAAATCTCGACCTCTTCCCCGAGATTTTTCAGCGTCTCCTGCGTGATCGGATGCTTCTCCGAATAAAGCCGCTGCTGCTTCAGGGCAAAAGACAGGGTTTTGACGAGAGTCAAAAAAGCCGTGGATTGTTGGCTCATGAACCGCTTTCGGTGTTAGGCCGCGCTGGTTTTGAGGTTTCTCTCGATCGCTTCGAGGAGGCCTTTCATATTGGCTGACTTCACGAAATAATCTTTCACGCCTTCGAGCTGGAACATGTCTTTCATGGGCTCGTAGGAAGTCAGGACGATGAGCGGAAGGTCTTTCATGTCCGTTTCTTTTTTCAGGCGCCTCACGAAGGTGTAGCCGTCGACTTTCGGCATCTTGATGTCCAGGATGACCAGCTGCGGGCGAGTGGCCTGCGCCCTCTCCAGACCTTCTTCGCCGTTGAAAGCCGTGACCACCTCATAGCCTTTCCGCTTGAGGTCGAATTCCAAAAGCTGCACAAAATCGTGGTCGTCATCGACGATGAGTATTTTCGCCATGCTCTCTCCTTATCACTGTAACTGTTGAAGCGTCCGCATCACCTGGATCATCGAAGGCCCCAGAATGACGACGAAAAGCGCCGGAAAAATAAAAAGAACGAGGGGAAAAAGAACTTTGATCGGGATCTTCTGGATCCGCTCCTTGATGTGCATTTTGTATTTTTCACGCAGCGTTTCCGACTGGACGCGGAAGGTCAGCGCGAGCTCCGAGCCCATCTTCTGCGCCTGCACGATGGCCGAGACCACGCTGTTCAGGTCTTCGATCTCGATCCTCTTGGCCATGGCGCGGAGCGCGTCTTCCATGGGAATGCCTGCGTTGATTTCGTCGGCGGCGCGGCGCAGCTCGCGGCCGAGCGGGCTTGCTTCCATTTCGTTGGCGATGCGCAGCAGCGTCGAATTGAGCGCGAGGCCGGCCTCGAGGCAGACCACCATAAGATCGAGCGCGCCCGGAAGCTCCCGGTGCATGCGGTCGATGCGCCGCCTTTTCATGGTGATACGCAGCACGCGCACCACGATGATCGGGATGACACCGAGGATGATCCCGGAATTGAAAATCGGAAAATGCAGCTTCTGCAGTGCGATGAACCCGCAGGCCAGCCAGGCAATGGCAAACATGAGGAAGGTCGGCGAATTCCAGATGTTTTCCCCGCCCGAGCGCTGATACTTCGTCGAAAAATTCAGGTCCATCAGGTTTTCTTTGGCGACGACCGCGGGCGCGGCGCCTTCCTGGAGGGACTGGACCCGGCGGGCGATCATGCGCTTTTCGGAAAAAGAATTTCCCACGTACATGAAGATCATGAACCCGCTCAGCCCGAAAAGCATTCCGATCAACAACTGCATTTTTCCTCCCCTCTAAACCACACGGAAACTGGTGATTTTCCGGATCAGCATCGCGCCGATGAACTGCAGCCCGATCGCGAAGCCGAAGACCTTCCTGCCCGATTCTTCCTGCAGCAGCGGATCGAAGTAGTGCGGGTTCATGAGCCACAAGAGAAACGCGAGGCCGATGGGCAGCATGATCAGCACGATGCCCGTCACTTTCCCCTGGGCGCTCAGGACGTTGATTTCCCGGTGCATGCTCAGCCTTTCACGGATCGTGTTCTCGACGTGCGTGAGCAGTTCCACCATGTTGCCGCCGATTTCGTTCTGGATGAAGATGCCCAGCACGAAGATACGCAGGTCGATCGTATCGATGCGGCGGTAAAGTTCTCCGAGCGCCTCGGTCAGCTGGCTGCCGAGCTCGATCTCGTGGACCATGTGCGCGAATTCGCGCGCCACCGGCTGAGGCCCTTCCTTGGCCACCATTTTGAATGCCGCCTGGATCCCCTGTCCGGCGCGGAGCGCGCTCTTGATCAGGATGAGCGCGTCCGGAAACACGATCGTGAACCGGTTCACATAGCGCTTTTTGTTCACGATGAGAACCCAGTAAGGCAGGAGCGCCATGAACAGCGTGATGACGATCGAAAGAAAAAAGTTGCCGGAAACAAGCTGGGACAGCAGGAACACGACCACCGACCACAGCAGGTCTCCCAGCACAAAAATGCCGATGGGCACGGTCCAGCCCGTGAAGGACAGCAGCGTGAAAAGTTTTTTGCTGATGGGCTGGCGCTTGAGGGCCTGATTCAGGCGGAAGATGTTGCTGAAAGTCGTCGAGCGCTCGATGTTGCTCTTGCGCAGGAACAGGCTTTCGACACGGGCCTTGATCTTGCGGTTCTCACGCCCGGTGCCTTCCTTGAACAGCTCCAGGATGAAATAGATCACGCAGCCGACGAAGAGCGAAGACAAAAGTGAAAAGAGAAGAGGCCTCATGGGACATTTTCCGTTAATACCGCGTGCGCACTTTTTTCATGGCGGCGTCCAGGAACTTGGGACGAATGTCATGAAAGGTGAACTCGCCGATAACGTTTCCCTCCGTGTCGACACCTTTTTGCTGGAAAGAGAAGACTTCCTGCAGGCTGATCACGTCGCCTTCCATACCCGTAACTTCCGTGACCGATTCGACCCGGCGCACGCCGTCCGTAAAGCGGCGGATCTGGACGATAAGATGGAACGCGGCCCCGATCTGCCGGATGATCGCATGATGGATCAGGTTGGAATTGGCCATCAGCACCATGGTTTCGATGCGGCCCACGGCATCGCGGGGGCTGTTGGCGTGGACCGTCGTGATCGATCCTTCATGGCCGGTATTCATGGCCTGGAGCATGTCCAGCGCTTCTTCGCCGCGCACTTCGCCGACGACAATGCGGTCGGGACGCATACGCAGGGCGTTCTTCACCAGATCACGCTGCGTGACCTGCCCGCGGCCTTCCAGATTCGCCGGACGCGTTTCGAGCCGGACCACGTGGCCCTGCTGGAGCTGGAGTTCGGCCGCGTCTTCAATCGTGATGATGCGTTCGTCGCTGGGAATATAAGAGGACAGGATGTTGAGGACCGTCGTTTTACCGGAACCTGTGCCGCCCGAAACCAGGATATTGAGCTTGGACTTCACGGCAATTTCCAGGATGCGCATGATTTCCTCGGTCGCGGATTTGCGCGCGATGAGATCCTCTGCCCTGAACGGAATTTTCTTGAAACGGCGGATCGAGAGCACAGGGCCGTCGAGCGCAAGCGGCGGAATGACCGCGTTGACGCGGGACCCGTCGGCCAGGCGCGCGTCCACCATGGGCGAAGACTCGTCGATGCGGCGGCCCACGCGCGCCACGATGCGGCTGATGATGTGGCGCAGGTGGTCGTCGTCCTTGAAATGCGTCTCCGCCTTCACCAGCTTGCCGTGCTTTTCGACGAAGACATTGTGCGCATTGTTGACAAGGATTTCGTCGATGTTGGGGTCCGCGAGAAGGGGTTCGAGGGGGCCGAGACCGAAAGTCTCGTTGACGACTTCCTGGATGATTTCTTCGCGCTCGCCCGCCGTGACCGCGATTTTTTCTTCGCTGAAGATGACACGGACGAGCTCGCCGACTTCCTTGCGCGCCTGGTCCGGCTCCAGCATCATGAGGGCCTCAAGATTCAGCCGGTCGATCAGGTTCCGGTGCATCTTGATTTTGACTTCCTGGAGAAAATTGCGCCGTTTTTCTTCGACATTCCCGAAAGCAGAATTTTTTTTGGAGGTTTCTTCCGAGTCCCCGCCTTTGCGGAGCCTGTCGCTAAGCGGCATCTTTCTCCCCTCCGTTCTGCTTCACTGCGCCGGAGTCTTCTTTGCCCGCTGGTTTCTTGCCGTCCTTGCGTTTGCTGAACATCTTTTCGAGAAGCGTGGGCCTCCTCTCGACAGCCTGGAAATCATGCACGAAATGCTCGGCCAGACCGTGGAATTCCTTGGCAAGGATCGACGACGCGTCCAGCTCCGAAACCGGGATACCCGCGTTCAGGGAACGGGATGCCGTCACGTAATCGTTGGAAAAATTGTATGCGATCGGATACCTGAGAATCTCTTCCGCTTTCTGCAGGTCGAACTTTTCGTATTTGGAATTGTAACGGTTGAGCAGGATCTTGAATTTGCCCTCGACGTAGCCCAGGCGCTCGAAGACTTCCAGGCAGCGCAGTGTGTTTTTCAGGACGGGCAGATGAAGGTCGGTCGTCAGCAGGATGTGCTTGGAATTGTCCATGACCGTGATGACGGGATCGGTCAGCGAGTGGCCGCCATCCACGATGATGTAATCATAAAACTTGCGCAGGACCTGATGGAGCTGGTGGATCTGGTCCGTACGGATTTTTTCGGCTTCTTCCGGCCTCTTGGCGCCGGGCAGGATCGAGACACCGCTCGGATGGACGGGCAGGACGCCCGCCAGGTACTGCGCGTCGATGCGCGGCAGATTTTCCAAAAGGTCCGTCAGCGACGCGACGGGATCGTAATCGAAAAAGAACGATACGTCGCCGTTCTGGAACACCATGTCCCAGATCAGGACTCTCTGCCCCGTGAGTTCATGGAGCGCGACCGCCGTGTTGCAGGAAAGGAATGTGGTCCCGATGCCGCCCTTGTAGCTGAAAAACGTGTACGTTTCGCCGAGCTGGCGCTCTTCACCGGCCTTCGGGCGCTCGTGCGACAGCCGCTTGATCATGGTCTTGATCTCGGCCGAATCCAGCGGCAGCTTCAAAAAATCCCTCACGCCTTTTTTGATGCAGTTCAGCATGAAATCCGCGTCGAGATTCGGAGAGGAAACAACAACGGGAATGCGCTCGGAAACGCGGCTCAACTGTTCAAGAAACGTCATCTTCTCGTCGTATTTTTCCGGCTCCACGTGGATCACGATGAGCTGGGGAGCGAAATGGATGACTGCTTCTTCCATGGTCGGGATCTTCTCGAAGACTTTAATCTTGAGATTGTTCCCGGCAATGTCTCCGGCTTCGCGGCTGAGGAGATTTCTCAAGTCGCGGTTCAGTTCGAGGTCACTGGAGATGAGCGCGATTCGAAGTTCCAAAGAAGTCCCTTTCTCAGCCCGCGGGAGGCTTTACGGTTTGCGCGGCGGTAGTCCTGGCCGCCCTTTTCGTGAGCGGCGCGGGATCCCAGTCGAGTTCCGCCTGCATCTGGTCCAGATTCTGGACCGCGGGAGTATTTGCGATTTGGACCGCGGGCTTTTGCGTTTCTTTCACGGGAAGTCTCGGCGCGGGCGCAACAGGCCGGGGTTCTGCCATCGTGATCCGGGGAGCGGGTTCGCGCTCGGCCGCGGGCGTTTCGTAACGGGCCATGGTGTCGCGGATGTTGCGCTGGTTGTTCAGGAGAAACTCCTGAACAGCTTCCTGCTGTTCGTCTTTGACTTTGTTGGGTTCGAATTTGGAAGCCAGCGTCAGGGCATCGCCGTCCGCAAGATCGTCTTCCGGGATCTGCTGCGACGGATCCACAAGCACGGGCGTCACGATAACAAGCAGCTCCGTGTCTTCATAACTGTGGCTGGTATTGTCGAAGAGCTTGCCGATCAGCGGAACCCTTCTCAAAAAAGGAACGCCGGCATCGGCGACATTGATCTTCTGCTGCAGCAGGCCGCCGATCAAAAGCGTTTCGCGGTTCCTGAGCTCGACGACCGTGTTCGTACGGATCGTCGTGAAGGACGGGATCGTCACGTTGTTGACGTTGACGCCGTTGGCAAAGTCGAGGGCGCTTACTTCCGGCGCGACCGTCAGCCGGATTTTTCCGTTCGGGAGGATCTCAGGCGTAAACGTGAGCCGCGTGCCGAATTCGCGGTAGTCCACGCCGACGTTCGTGCTGGAAATCGCGACAACCGCCGCCTCGCCGCCGACGAGGAAGCTGGCTTCCTGGCCGTCGCTCGCAAGAAGATTGGGCCGCGCGATGATCTTGCCGATGCCTTTGGATTCGAGCGATTTGACGAACGTGTTGATGCCCTGGTCACGCGTGAAATAAGGAATCCAGTGCACTCCCGCTGTGCTGGGAACGGTGCTCAGCGTGTGATAGGACACCGCGCTGTTGCGGGGCGTGAAATCGACGTCTTGGTCCAGCGTGGCGCCCGTGCCGCCCGGCCGGATCAGAGGCCCGATGTTTCTTCCCAGATACTGCATGTCGACGCCGAAATCGTAATCCTGGGAATGATTGAGCTGCACGAAACGGATCTTAAGAAGGACCTGCTTGGCTCCCGTCACGCGTACGAGGCTGACGCTGCCTTCAGCAAACGCGTTGGCCGCCTTTTCGACTTCCTTCTGCTTGGCGACGCTGTCGACGTCCCCCTTCACGACAAAGACTTCGTTGGAAGGAAAGACTTCGAACTTCGTCTCCGGCGCGATCTTGTTCAACACCTCGTAAAGAATGTCCGGGTCCTGCGTGACCGTGATGTCGAAGACCGTGACGCGGTTCATGTGGTCCCAGAGGATGATGTTGACCGAGCCTTCGTCTTTCGCGTTGAGCAGGATTTCATTGGGAGAAAGAATGACAGCGTCCACGATGTCAGGATTGGACACGGAAATGCGCGCGATGTTGCGCTGCAGTCTCATGAGATGGGAACGGCCCGCGACGAGCGACAGATGCCCCTTTTCCATCTCGATACTTTTCAGCCAGGTCGACTGGTTGATGTCGGTCAGGATCTGCGGGCCGGCGGACTTGGCGCTCTGGTTCAGCGCCTGTCCTTGTTCGCCCGTTTCCACGGAAGCCGCCGCGGGAGCCGTGGGAACAGTGACTGCGGAACCGTTGTCCTGAGCGGCCGGAGCGGACGGCAGCAAGCCGAACACAAAGGCCGTGAGAAGAATGGCGCTTTTGAAAGCTTTTGCTTTTACGTCACTGCATGCTTGTCGCATATTGTTCCTTACGCACGCCCCGGATGATCTCGACCAAGTCTTTCGGGACCTTCGGGGTTTCCGGTTCGAGGAGCTGGTTGGGGTCTACCTTGTCCTTCGCTTCGGGGAAGAAAAGCTCCTTCAAGGTAAAAAACTTTTCTTCGTCTTCCTCGTCCAGCGACCGGATCGAGAGATTCAAAGTGCCGCGCTTCATGGAAAACGCCAGCGTTTCCGCGCCTTCGGGCGTGACAGCCAGCGTGATGTCCATTTTTTTATTGCCGCCCGAAACACCGCCGCCTTCGGCTTGTTTCGAGACACCGATGACTCTCGCGTTTTCCACCAGCGTCAAACTATTGATGTCCCCTTTGGCGACATCGTACGTAAGAATGACGTCCACACGGTTTCCGATCTGGAGAAGTTCTGTGATGCTCGAAGGAAGCATCACAGGGATGGTCATGGCCCGGTACCCTTTCGGGATAAGGGCCGCAAGGTTGTCTCCCTCTGCCAGAATGTCGAGCTTCTTGATCATTTCGCCTTTGAGGACATTGCGCCGGACCACTTTCCCCATCACGTCCGAAACGTTCTCATAGACCATTTTCGGGTTGTAATTCCCGGAAGGGGCCAGGACATCAATATCGGATTTTTTGATGATCGAACCGATCGCAATATCGTTCACGGCGTGAACGACCAGTTTGACGTTGGAAGGAGCTGCCACGTTATTTTTGGCAGCCGGCGCCTTGGTCATTTGCAAGCTGAGCATGAACGCAGCGGCTCCGCTTACCAATGCAAGGATCAGAATCAATGGGTTTCTTCCTCGTGGCATCGTTATTTACTCTACTGGTTGCTTCATGTTATCGTCCATAACGTCGAGGAGCTAAATGGGTTATGTTGCGCGGCTAGGAGGTTAACGATAGTCCTTCCGGACGGCCCAAGATACACGTCGGACGTCCGATACTGCAGACCCTCTCGGGTTAGACCCCTCCTCTTCGAAAACGAGGAAAGGGGTTGCCCTCGAAACGGCCCCCTATTACCCGGCAGCGCCCTGGAGAGCCGTGCCGATCGCCGTAAAGACCGCCGCAATGTCACCGCGGAAAGTCGTAAGAGCTCCGACGAGCACCACCGCAACGAGCGCAATGATCAAGGCGTATTCCGCTAAGCCTTGTCCCTTCTGGTTTTTCAGCATTTTACGTGTCATGGTTCTTCCTCCTTGAAAGCAGTCCCCTGCCTTTAGATTATGTGGTTCGATGACCACATAAGAAAATTAGCTCACGCCCTATTAATTGTCAAACAATCGAACAAAAAAATTATCAAATTCAATCAAAACTATAATTATTTTATCAAAAATTTTAACTAATCAGCATTTTTTAATTACCGATTTATTAAATAGCCTGCTTCTACCGATTGTAACCGCGCTTGGGACCAAGGTTTGAAGTGACGATCCAGGCTAGAAAACTTGTCAAATTTTTAGAAATCGCTAAACTAACCTTCTTATGACAAGAACCCAGATCATCTCCCTTTTCTTTCTCGCCCTGCTGCTTTTTGTCGTTTATCAAATTCTGATGATCTTCTCGCCGTTCATGAAGGCCATTTTCTGGGCCGCTATTCTCGCTTTCGGTTTCTACCCGCTGTTCGTGCCCCTCAAAAGAGGACTTCGTAATCACGATACCTTCGCGGCGGTCACCATGACGATCCTCGTCATCGCGCTGGTCGCGCCGCCCTTCGTGGTGCTGCTGGTCAATCTGACGGGCCAGGCCATCGAACTTTATCAAATGGTGACGACTTACATCCGGGAAGGCCACGTGGAAAAACTGATCGACCAGCTCCGCGCCTTATCCTGGATCAAGGGTCTCGAGCATCACGTTTTCCAATGGGAGCCTTTGAAAGAAAACGCGACCAACTGGCTGATCAATGTCTCGCGCAACATCGCGAATTTTTCCATCGCGCAGGCCGGCGTCCTGACCAAGAACATTTTCTTTCTCTTCATGAACATCATCCTGGTCGCATTCCTGCTTTTTATTTTCCTGCGTGACGGCGAAAAAATTTACAATTTTATTTACCAGATCGCCCCGCTCGAAGAAGAGAATAAGAAAACCATTTTTTCACAGGTCAACGAGACGTTTTCGGCCGTGATCCGCGGCCAGCTTCTCACGAGCCTTACCCAGGCGATCCTCGCGGGCATTATTTTCTGGGGACTCAACCTCCCGGCGCCGATTTTCTTCGCCGCAGCCACGTTTCTCGCGACCATGATCCCCGTGCTTGGCGCCACGGCCATCTGGCTGCCGCTCGCCATCTACCTTTTCACGCAGCGGGAATATGTGAAGGCCGGCGTGCTTGTTCTCTTCGGCGTGCTCGTCATCAGCCTGATCGACAATCTGATCAAACCGGCCATCATCGGCGAAAAAACCAAGCTTCCCTACTTCCTGCTCTTCTTCGGCATCCTCGGAGGCATCCGGATTTACGGGATCATGGGCATTTTCCTGGGGCCGGTCGTGCTTTCCGTCTTCTTTGTCCTGGTCAAAATCTACAGGGAGAAATACCTCCACCCATGAAATCGCAGACGCTGGTCCAGTGCTTCATTTTGCTCGGCATGATGGTGTTCCTGGCCTTTGTCGGAGAATTCATGGTGCGTTCTTTCATGGAAGACGGAACGCCCGCGCTTTATCGCGTCGCACCCATCACGTCAATCCCTGCATGGTTCAAGCACCGCTCGGAGAAAAACGCGCCCAAGCAGGAAGCCCCTGCGGCCCGGCATATCAAGCTCGTGCTGCATAATGGCAAGGAATTCAGCGGCGAATTAATTTCCGAGGAAGGGAATTGGGTGTCCCTGAAAATCGATGGGAATGAGGTGGGTTTTCACCGGTCCGAGATCAAGCAAATGGAAGAAGTGCCCGCGGGAGCTAAATCTTAGGCCCTGGCCGTTGCGTGGCCCATTTCCGTGATGCGCCAGTAGTAGAGACCGGTCAGCAGGTAATACAGAATAATCAGCCGCACGAACAAGCCTCCCCAGGAAAATTCCAGATAAAGCCCGCACGCGGAATCCAGCGTAAAAAGAAGCGTCCCCAGCAAAAGCCCTGATTTGCGGCGGCTGAGCGTCTTCACCGCGCAGAGGAGATACACGCAGGCCCCGAGCAGAAGCGTGAGGCGCACCTCCAGGCTGTCGAGCTCCGGCACGAACAACGTACCAATCACGGAAAAAACCACGTTCGTCAGCACGAGGAACAAAAGCGCCGCGGCCGCATCGTCGGCAGGCGTCTGGAGTTCGTCTTTTCCTTCCCGGATTTCCATTTCGGGAAGCAGCGGCTGGCCGTCGATGCTCGCGTAAAAGGTATTGCGATCGGGATCGTACGGATTATAACGAAGGGAAACCAGATGCCTTTCCGACGTGCCAACTTCGAACGAATGTTCGAATTTTAGGAAGACCGGCCGGCGGAAAACGGATTTGCGGTCCACCTTGATGACACAGAATCCGAACAGCCAGTGGACTTCGAAATCTACGCGGTGTTTTTCGCCTTTTCCCACCTTAAAAGCCTGATGCATGAAGCCTCCGGTCCGCCTTCATTTTCGCAAATTAATTCCGGCCGTTCAAACGTTTCCTGAATTTCATCAATTCCCGGAAAGCCCGGACGATGACTTCGCCGTTGACTCCTTTGGCTTCCCCCGCGGTGCGGGGCAGATGCGTGACGGGCAGCTCCTGCACGCTGAGCTTCCGGCGCGCGGCAAGCGTGAGGATCTCCGCGCTGATCATGTTACCGGTAGTTTGCAGGTCCATGGCCTGGAGCGGGGCCGCGCGGAACAGCTTAAAAGCGCAATCCATGTCACGGATCCGCGTGCCCATGAGCAGGTTTACGAACCGGGTCCAGCAGAAGGCCATCACCTTTCGGATCAGCGGGTCCTGACGGTTGGCCCGGTAGCCGGCCACGATGTCGTGATCCTTGATGTACGGCACGAGCTTCTTGAGTTCGCGCACGTCGAACTGCCCGTCTCCGTCCGTGAAGAAGATGTACTCGAGCCTGCAGGCCCGGATGCCGCTGGCGATTGCGGCGCCATAGCCCTGGTTGCGTTCATGATTCACGACCCGGACGTGCGGGTTCGTCCGCGCGATCTCCGCGGCGAGCTCGGCGCTTCCGTCGCGGCTGCCGTCATTGACGATAATGATTTCATACCGGTCCGCCACTTCCGGAAGGATTTCCTCGAACTTGCGCACCATTTCCGGCAAGTGCTCCTTCTCGTTATAAACGGGAAAAAAAGCGGAAAGCGACGTCAATTTTTGAATCGTGTTCTGAGAGGTCATGATTTAATCGTGTCCGTACGACGGTTCGGGCTCGCGGGGATAAGCCCCTGTTTTTCCAAGAAATCGCGGATGGCCACGGCCGCCAGGAAATGCCCTTTGGCATCCCAATGGCCGTAATAGCCCACGTTTTTACCCTTCTTCAGCTGCGATAGAAATATCGGCCGTACGGACAAACACTGCAGTTCGGGCCGGCTGCCACAATAATCGAAGAGAAATTTTTCGCGCGGCGTGGGCATCTCCATGAAATTCGTAAAATCGGTTTCATTGGGAAAATAGCCGATGACCATCTTCGCCCCCATCTGCTTCGAAACCGCAAGCATTTCGTCGATGAGAGCCGTGCCCAGCTTCTTCATCTTTCTCGCGTTCGCGCCATTTTCCCACGCCGCGTGATTGTAGTAAATGGTCCACAAATCCGCGGCCTTGGAGCGCCAGAACTCCTGCTTCAGCACCTGGTCCGGCGTGGGTACCGGAGTGTTCGTGAGCTTCAACTGTCCTCCCGACAGGCGGAAGCGCGGTTTGGCAAAATCCCGGAAATCGAGCAGGTTTCTTTCCATATCGTAGAACAGAAATCCCAGAAAGAGGATGTCCGGCTTGTACTTGATCCCTTCTTCCTTGAGGTACAAAAGCATCTGGTCGTGGCCGTAACCGTGCACGCCGATGTTGATGACCTCCGCGTTCGGAATGAGGTGCTCCAGATAATGCGTGTAGACTTCGTTGTCGCTGACGTCTTCCCCGAACGTGAAGGAATCGCCGACCGCGAGGATCCTCACCTTGCCCGCGGGTTTCTCGTAAGCATATTCTCTTTTCCCTCGCAGGCCCCGGGAGTTGGTGCTCAGCACCTTATTATAGAACGCCGGCTTGTCCTTGAGATTTGCGACCGGTGTCCAGCCGCGCATGGGATGATGCGCATCATAGAACTCCGCCACATTGGCGCCCCCGCGGTGGTTCTGGACCCAGATGTGCCGGCATGTGGCCTCGTCCCTTCCCTGGATGCGGTTGAAGACGGCGTCCGAACCGAGAAGAAGCCGGGCCGCGATTTCGAGCGACAGAAAAAAAACGCCGCATGAAAAAAGAAAAGCGAGCGCGAGCTTCAGGCCTTCCCTGGTTTTTGCGGTGGGAGTCATGGTTCGAGCGCCCTCACGTAGAGATTCAAAAAACGCGCCACGTAACGATAGCCTTCGCGGGAAAGATGGCCGTCCGGCACATCGAAAAAAGCAGTGCGGTCCCTCCGCGGCAGGAAGAGGCGGTACAAATTGACATGCGGGATGCCGAGTTCTTTCAGGATTGAAACAGCCATGTCCTCGTTGGTGAAATATTTTTCCGGCGGGATGCCGAGGGCCGCCATGACTTCGGGAAGCTGGACATTTTCCATGGCCGGAAGAACGATGACAAAAAAATCGATGCCGCGCTCTTTGAGAAGGTCCCGGAACCTCTGAAGCACGGCGCGCATCAGCTCTTTTTTGTCGCGGGCTTTTTCCGAATCGGGAATGTCGATGAAGTCGCGGTCCGAAGAGTCGCGAAAAAAACTATAAAAAAGCTTCCGGTAGCTCTCGGGATCAAAAGGGTCCGGGACGTCTTCGGTTTCGCCGCGGGGCATGAAGCGGCGCTTGATCAGCGAAAACAAAGCCGCCGTCCTCCAGCGCGGAAAAAGCGGCGACGTGAGCGTGGGAGACACGCGCTCAAGCCCGCCCTGCGCGTCCAGCCGAAACAGCTTGTTCTTTTCCATGTCCGCGAAATCATTGGTCGGATAAAGCGCCAGGATGACTTTATCCGGTTCCCAGGACAGGGCCGCATCTTCCAACTGGATCAGCGACTGGTCCGGGCCGTAGCCTTGGACGCCCATGTTGAGGACTTCGTAGCCCTGCCCGAGGAAGCGGCGCAGCACCGCGGGCATGGAATCTTGCTCTTCGACGTTCACGCCGAAGACGAAGGAATCCCCCATAAACAGGACGCGTTTTTTTCCGCGGGCTGCCGGAGAAAAGGCGGGACCGCGGAATCCCCGGGCATTGATGTCCGCACGGCAGGATGGCGCGATTTTAAAAAGGATCCGGGAATCCATCACGATCTTCAGGCCGCCCATGTCGAAGGCTGGCTGGAGAAATCCCATGCGAAGGACGAGCTCGAGCATGAGCGCCGCGATGAAAATTCCTGCGGCAAGGCTCATGGCGCGGAAAAGCCCCCGACGGAAAGAGGAGGCCGTGCCCCCTTGGCCGGCCGGGGTCTGCGGCATCAAGCGCCCTCCTTGGTTTGCGGCGGACGCAGCAACTCCGCGGGAATCATTTCTTCTTTGCCGAGCGCCGGCTTCCACCAGCAGCTCAGGTAAGAAACGCCCCAGTCGTCATGATAACGCAGGCGCAGCGGATGCCATCCCTGTTCCAGATATTTTTTCCCGTATTTGATCCGGAGGCTGTGGTCTCCCCCATTGTCCACGACGATCTCGCCGCCGATTTCGAGAATGCTGCCGTCATCGCTGGCGAGATAAAAGGTAACCTCCTGCGACTGGGGCACGTAGATCTCGCCCTCCAGCAAAATCCCGAACGGCGTCCCGAGAATGTCGCGCTCCGCTTCGTCCCAGTTGAAATCCGGAATTTTCGCGGTCTTCACCATCAAAGGCTCGCCCTCGAAAGTTTTGTTGGCAAAAAAAGTCGCGCGCAGCCCCTGCCCCGGCTCCGGCAGAGGGCGAAGCGGATCCGGGCTGCCGAGATCGTAAACGCTTCCCCAGGCTTCGCTCCGGATTTGTTTCGCGGCCTTTTGCCAATCCGGTTCCTGACCCCGCATGTCCTGTTTTTCATTCTGGCCGACGAAGATGTAGCGCACGTCCAGCTCGGCCGCACGCTCCCGCCATCCTTTGTCGCCGCGAAGAAGCTGGTGCAGCTTCTCCGAATTTTGCCTTTGCGGCGTGTTCCAAAGGAAAAGCGCCTCGTTGTAAATCGAAACCACGGGAAAGCCGCAGACCGGGATCGGATGCCGCGGATCCGTGCTCGTGGCAAAACGGTGCGTGCGCGGAAGCGGGGCGAGCGAACTGCAAATGGCCTCCTGGTCTTTGATGCTGACCGTGGCTTTGTTCCGGAAGTAGCCATTGTAAGTCTGCCGGTGAAGGACGATGCCGGGAAAAAAAAGCGCGGCTAGGATCAGCGCGCCTCCGAGCGGGCCGGCGCGGCGCACGATCTGTTCGTTCAGCGGCACGAGCAGCAGCACGTAACACCAGGCCAGCAGCGGAAGCCCCGCATCTTTCCACGGCGAGATCTCGAAAAAAACGAGAAACAAATAAGCCAGCGCTGCGGGCAGCGTGAAGGCCCAAAGATATTTTTTGCCGCGCGAAAAAACCGCGGCGAGCAATAGCACGCCGAGCCAGGGAAGAAAATACCCGAACTCCCTGAGGACAACAGTCCAGACTGGCCCGTCGAAGGAAAAATCTTTCCAATGCGGCGCGAAGAGAACGGACGGCTGCTTCAAAAAGTTCGTGGACGCGAGAACAAGCGGCGCCGCGGCCAGGCAGGCCCGCAGAAAAATGGAGAGAGTCTCTTTGGCGCGTCCCGAAAAAAGACCCCAGCCTAGAAAAAGGAAGGACAATCCCAGAAAAGTGTGGAGGTCGAAAAGAGGCAGCGCCGCCCAGAGCAGGGTTTCGGCATAGGCGGAGCCTGACTCCATGCCTTCGAGAAAACGCCTGCGAAAAGAGACTAAAAGATAGAGTCCCGCCGGAAAAGCAAAAAGGAATCCGGGATACGAAACAAAAACCATAAACGGCAGCGCAGAGACAAAGGCCGTCTTTTGCGAGAGATACTCTTGCAGCTGCGGATGGTGCCCGGACGCGAGGATCAAAAGGCCCGCGGTCCCGCCGAGGAACAGGGTCCCGCCGATCCCGGTTTCGCGCGCCCATTCCCAGAGCAGGAACGCCGAAACCGCGGCGGCCACGAGGCCGATGGCGGGAAGCGCGGCGCTTGCCGGAATACCCAGCTTCACCGCGAGGCCGGTGAAAAGCGCCATGCCGAAATCATGATACGGCTCGGCGGCGATCAGCGGATTTTCCGGCCAGAATTTTTGGCCGTGCGCAAAATTGGCCACCGCGGCCAGAAAAGACGGCAGGCGGTTTTCGACGATCTCGAAAGTCTTCCATTCGCCGTCGTAAAAATAAATCCACAAAAAATAGCGCAGGCTGAGCGCGACGAACAGGCCGGTCCAGAAAAGCGCGGCCGGTCCCGGAAAAACGGCCGGACGTTCTTTTGCGCGGCTGCGTCCCGACGCGTAAAGCGCGCCGGCGAATCCGGCGAGGAGAGACAGGCCCGCGATTTCGGAAGTGACCGAACCCCAGATCAGGCCCAACACGACCGAGGCGAGCGTGGAAGCGGCGATGAAAACCAGCGGCAGGGACGCGAGCTCCATTACGAGGCCTCCGGCCGCAGGGATCCGGCGGGAAGGGCTTCGGATTCTCCGCCCGCGGGCTTGCGCCAAAACCGCATCATGGCGCCGCCGCCCATGTCCTGATAACGGATGCGCACGTGATGCCAGCCCGCGTCGAGCAGGACTTCGCCCGAGCGCACCGAAAACGAATGAAGCCCGAGGTTGTCGATGAGCGTGGCG